>JADWMH010000135.1 GCA_015767355.1 Gammaproteobacteria bacterium | reverse complement strand
TAGATTGTGCTTCTTATCTTGTTGCACTATTCACGGCGCATCGGATGTGGATTTCCGGAAAGAGGAGGGAGAAATGACCATGACGCATTAACGCGGTATTGCCAAAGATGGATTTACCGGACTGATGGGCGTGCTGGTGAAGTGGTGGCTGCTCGACACTTTCCGTGACATCCATCCTGATGTCGATGACCACTTCAGCTGGTTTGACCGCAAGCCCAGAAGAGGCCTGAGGATCGATCTGATCCTGGCAATCAAAGCGCAGTAGCAACGAATGCGTGATGTAGAAATCGATTACAACATTCGCGCCATGCAGAAGCCCTCTGATCACTGCCCCATCTGGTCCGAGTTTGAGCTTTAGAGGTTGTCGAAAGATATAACTTCTCACTCCTGTCGAGCTGCGAGGGCTTTCTTTGTGGCATTCTGAAATGTTGTCATCAATGCAGCAGTCGATACGCCAATCATCAGCACGCCATTGATGGCTTCAAGTGCGCCAAGTAACTTATGCTCGTCTGACATGACGATATCACCATAACCGAGTGAGCCGAAATTCACTGCCGAGTGATAAAATGCGACATCAAACTGTTGAAATTCCTCCAGTAACAGGAACAACCACGACCAAAGAGCTATTTGTCCCAGGTTGCCGACGACCAGCAGCAGCATCACACCGCTGATTACCAGCATGCTGGACCAGAGCGAAGCGTTATTCACCAGATGCTGGTGGTTAATATAGTAACGAACTGCGACCACTAGCAGCGCTGTCTGCAGCAATAAACACACGACCATTATCGGTAAACCAATCAGAAGATTAATCAGCATAGGGATGACTCCGTATCATTTTAAGAGAGATGCAACTTGTTTTCGGGGGCGACGGGTACGCAAATATTCCAAAAAATAGACGGCCAGCCATGCATACAGGGTTACTGCGATGAAGAGTCCCAGGCGACTAAGAAATGCTGCATAGACATCGTCACCACCGGCGCTGTCCTCAACTGCCGGACCTAACATGATCAGCATGGTCATTGCCACATTCACCCAGAAGGATGCCGGAAAACGGCTGTAGATGAGGCCGAAAATTTTGCTGGAAAAATAGATGCAGAAAAGCAGCATCCACAAAAAAAACATCCACAAATTGGGTGACACCCCCAAGGCTACCCAGAATAGAACAGCAAAAATACCGCCCAGGAAAGTGGAGCCAAGCAGCTCCCGTCCCGCGCTTTTAGCATCGACCAGTGAGCTTTGCTGACTCAATAAAACGGCTTTCAAGACGATGGCCATGTAGGCGGTCGGATTGGTTAGCACCAGCCAATAGACAGGTAACACGATCAGTGTGCTGCGCAGGGCAATCCAGTTGGATTGGTCGGGGGTAGTAGCTGCCGCCGGCTTGCTGGCGGGCGGAACGGGATCTTCAGGAAACCAGGGATACACCAGCCATTGACAAATAACGGCAACAGCAATACCGATGACCAACGCCTGTATGACCTGGGTGGCGAGAGTGAAGCTGAGTGTCCCGGCGGCAGAGATCAAGGTGAAGCCGATGGTGAGAAAAGTGCCGAACAACGCCTTGCCCATGTTGACGGTCAGGTAAGAGCTCAAGTAGAGGCCCAGAGCCACTATCAGCAGCGCGGTCATCTGGTAATGTTGCAGCAGCGGGATCAGCAGTAGCCCCATGCCCAGCGCTATCAATACCACCAGCAACAGCCCGAACAGATTTTTCGGCCCCATCGGAGGCGCAGGCATGGAGGCAAACATAAAGGCAAACAGCGGCGCGATGAAAGGCAGCGGCAGTTGCAGGGCATATGCGGCAGCCAAAGCCAGGGCGGGAACCAGGCTTAAGCGAAATATGCGTCTTGCCTGAATATGCATATGTTTTGCTAGCGGGACCAGGTCTCAAAGTGACGAGACATGAAAGATTCAGTTTCAATAGGCATAGGAGAGCCAGCTCATCATGCGAATATAGGCTTCTGCCAGTGTTCTGAGCAGCCCATGCTCGTTTGTATAGGCAATCACTTCCGCCTGCCCGCCAATACGCAAATACTCCTTAAGCTGGTCACGCTGCTGGGGATCAAATTCGATCATCACCGGATAGCGTTGCGACTGGCGCAGCCAATCCCGATTATTCTCAATCGTGGGCAGAGTGCCCGCAGGCGGCGGCTGCCCGGCAGCGACGCCAAGACCAATACTGCTTATCCTGCCGCTAATAATCGTCGCGGGGAGTGCATCGACGACAATCTCAACCGGTGTTCCAACACGCACATGCCCCAGATTATTCTCGGTAAATTCAGCATTGATCCAGATGTCGTCGATGGAGATCAGTGTCATTAGCGGGGCGCCTGCAGCAGCGAATTGACCCACATCGGTACGCAAGTCAGTAATTACTCCGCGTGCAGATGCCTTGACGACGGTGTTTCCGAGATCACGTTCAGCATTATCCACAGCACTCTGTGCAGATTTTAGCTGGGCATTATCCTCACCTTCCCACCCTCTCTGTTCTTTGGCGCGCTCGATCTCAGCTTTGGCCGTTGTCACTTGCGCTAGCGCCTGCTGCAGCGATGCGCGCGCCATCTCCACGCGACGCACTGAAATGGCTCCCGAATCCTCTTTATACAAGCGCTCCTGGCGGTCGGCATCCTGTTTGGCCCTGGTTTTATTGGCTTGTGCGGCAAGCAGGCTGGCCTGTGCCGATTCAACTCCTGCTGTGTTGGCGCCAATCTGGCGCTGTGTATTTTCCAGATCTGACCGGGCGCGCTTCAAGGCGATCTCATATTGTGAGCGATCAATCTCAAAGAGCGGTTGATCCGCAGCAACCTCCTGGTTGTTTTTGACCCATACCCTGGTCACCACACCGGCGACCTTGGGGGCGACGCCGACGACAAACCCCTGTATGCGCGCCTGCGATGTATATGGCGTGAACCGGTCAGAGAGCAGGTACCAGGTCAGGCTGGCAATGATTACCAGCAGGATAGCGGCTGTTCCTTTCTTGACGGAAGAGGCAGCACTCTTTTCATCACTCTGCACCGAGTTGGCTTGCACTTCGCCGGCCTTCGTTTCGTCGCTCTTGGGTTGTTGTTTTGTTTCACTCATCTTGAGATGTCTCGACCGGATGTTTCCGGATTTCTGATTTGGGGGAGGTCAGAAGATCACCCCAGTTGCTGCGATTCTGCATAGTCTCTCTGACGTCTTGAGGAATCAGCTGTTCCGCCGGCATGGCGATCCATCCGCCGCCCAGGCTCTTATAGAGGCTGATCACCGCAGCGATATGATTCCCTTGATTCAGCAGTTGGCCTTCGGCCTGGGAAAACAATGCGCGTTGTGCATCAAGCACCCGTTGGAAATCTGCGTAGCCTTCACGATATCTGGTGTTGGCAAGATCCAGGGCGCGTTCCGAAGATTTCACGGCTGCATCGCTCAAAGCCTGCTGTTCCACAGTTTTCTCTATGCTGACTGCCGCATCATCGACTTCTCTTGCGGCCTGCAGTACCGACTCCTGGTATTGTTCGATCAACTGCTGCAGCCGGGCATCCTGCAGGCGCACATTGTTCTTGATGCGGCCGTAGTCAAATATGTTCCACTGCAGTGCAGGACCAGCCACGAGATTACCGGTATTCGGGGTTCCGCTGAGGCTGTTTCCTGACCAGCCAAGGGTTCCCAGAAGTGTAATGGCCGGGTAGTAATCTGCTTCGGCTATACCGATTTGGGCTGATTGGGCGGCTATTTGCCAGGCAGCGGCGCGGATGTCGGGGCGGCGCGTGAGAAGATACGCGGGGATTTTTCGGATGGCACTGGATGCAACGGCAGGCAATTTGTACCTGGAAGCGGCAAGTTCAGGTATTTTCCCGGGGGGGCGGCCCAGCAGGGCTGCAAGCGCATTGCGGGTTTGGGTCAGCGTTATCTCCAGCTGCGGAATTGTCGACAAGGTTGCCAGGTACTGGGTTTTAGCCTGCTGTAGATCCAGTTCAGACGTTTCACCGTTTTTGAATAACTGCCCGGTAATCTCGTAACTGCGTTTTTGAATTTCCGCATTCTTTTTCGCAATGGCAATGCGGGCCTGCGTTGTGCGGTAGGCGTAATAGACATCGGCTACCTGGGCGCTGATCAGCACCTGCATATCCTGTTGATTGGCGACAGAGGCTAAATAGGCCGCATCGGCCGATTCGATGCCGCGTCTGAAGCGGCCCCAGAAATCGAGTTCCCATGCCATGTTGAAACCGGCCTGATAGCTGCCAAAACTCTGGTTCTCAGGCGGCGCATCCCCGCCATGGTAGCGGGTGTTCACATAGTTGAGGGCGCCGCTGGCCTGCTGCACTTGAGGGTAGAGGCTGCTGCCGGCAATGCCTAGCAGGGCCTGGCTCTCAAAGATGCGTAATCCGGCAATACGCAGCGGCAGATTCTCCTCTCTGGCCACGTCAATGAGTTTGTTGAGGGCGGGATCATTGAAGAGTTTCCACCAGAAGCGTAAATCAACCTTTTTTTGCACAGGTTGATTGCCGGTCGCCCCGTATACGGAGGGTTGCCACTCCTTCAGCCAGTCAACTTTGGGCTCCTGATAGTCAGGTCCCAGTGTGGTACAGGCGGTCAGCGTAAGGATTCCGCTGGACAGAACCAGGCGGAGCACAAGTTTGCCGAAGTAGCTGCACATCATGTTGCTTATTCGCTGGCCACAGCGCTCTGCTTGATATCTTCGTCTGCCAGATCGCTATCCTCTGCTTCTCCATCGGCAATCCAGTCCATGAAGACAACGTATCCAAGCGCCAGGAATACGGCGCCAACAAACAGTCCGATCAACCCGGCCGAAACCATACCCCCCAAGGCGCCAAGCAGGATGACCGGCATCGGCGCATCCACACCGCGTCCGAGGAAGAGAGGTTTGAGTACATTATCCGCGAATCCGGCAACCAGAAAATAGATGGTGAAAAACACATTGCTCAGTGTGGAATCACCGCTCCACCAGACATACGCAATCACCGGTATTGAAAAGATGACAGCGGGTATCTGGGCAATACCAAAGATTAAGACTAAAATCGCCAACAGGCCGGCAGCCGGCACATCAGCCCAAAGAAAACCAATGCCCAGTAACAGGGCCTGGATAAAGGCCACACCAATAACTCCCATAGAGACTGAACGGATAGTGGCTGTAGAGAGCTGATACAGTTGCTCTCCTTTTGCCGGCCCGCTCAGACGGCGAATGATTTTTAACATGACCGCGCTGCCGGACTGACCAAAAGCCATCATAATGCCGGCAATAATCAGAGAAAACAGAAACTGGAACATTCCGCTCGCCGCACCGCCGACAAAGCCCAACATGGATTTGGAGAAGTTCTTGAGCTGCGGCTGCATTTTTTGCAGCAATGCAGGGAGATCGTTCGCAGCCTGGCTCCATAATCCATGGAGTTTATTGCCGATAAGCGGCCATTTGGCAACCGAGGGAGGCGGCTGTTTGATAGTAATCGTATTGTTTTCAAAAGCTGTATGCGTTTCATGGAAGAAATCTGCAGTAGAGCCGCCAAGCATCGCGGTGGGAACGCCGATCAACAACAGTCCTGACACCACCACCACAGTAGCCGCCCGTCCTTGTTTACCGCCAAGTCGTTTAGCGACGTGCTGATGGAGTGGATATAGGGTAACCGCAAGAATTACAGCCCACAGCATCAAGGCCAAAAATGGGCTGAAGATTTTCACGCTCATGACCACGAGAAAGGCGATGAGACTGAAACGAATCAAAATCTCCATCAGATCCTTGGACAGTGCTTTGCGAATGAGTGCGATATCTGCTTGCATAGTGTAGCTCTCCGATAAAAA
>JADWMH010000134.1 GCA_015767355.1 Gammaproteobacteria bacterium | reverse complement strand
TGATCCGGCTTGTTCTCATACCATTGGTCGAGCATCTTTCTCAGCTCAGTGGTCGATTGACCGGAAAGTCCTTTAATCATGACTGGAACGATGCTGTTGTTACGAATGTGGCTTGACGGATTCTTTCCCTGCATGGCCTGCTCGACTTCAAGCATATTGCCTATACCAAAAAGATATGCCACCTTTTCATCTCGCGATGCGGTTGTCCAATGTATTCCAGTGACGATGACCAGGTCCGGATCATCTTTTTCTCCACCCCACGCTGCTGTGTTAAGCAAAAGGAAAGAGAGGCAAGCTGCCACAATTGAGATTTGTTTCATATTTTTCTCCACGTATTTTTTCTTCAGCAAAATGCATACTATAACACCGATATTCCAATTATTTCATACCACCGTCTCTTTTTCGAACCAGTACCTTCATGAAAGAACAGAATAGATGTTTACATGCCACCTATGCCCACCCTGGACAACTCCTACCTCCTTAAAGCGACAGCAGCTCAATTCAACTGCACACGCTCTCCCCAGGGTGTTTTGTTCTTGCCTTTGACAAGCCATATCACGGCATAATCAGGTGGCTGTTGCGGGAATTTTCCGTCGGCATCAGTGAAGTAGAGCAGTAGTTGCGGTCTCATATCCATTTTGTCGACCCACTCAAACACCGGCTGAAAATCCGTCCCTCCGCCGCCTTTAATTGTTTCAGGAAGTTTGAAATCCTCCCATGGCTCATAGAGCCATGGCGCACCCTCTGCAAGAGCTGCATCACAGGGGAGCAGGGTAATGCGCGCGCGTATCTGTCCCTTGATGGCATCGATTTCAGCGATAAACTGGCTGATTTCCTCTCGCCTGATGGAGCCGCTGGTATCGACGGCGACCACCACATCGAGTTGCGCGCTGCGCAGTGAGGGGTAGATCGCATCGCCTTCTCTGCGGGAGGGCCGCATGTAGCTGAAATCATCTTTGGCCAGCGACGACAGAAAACGCGACAGCACCATCCGCCAGGGCAGCTGCGGCTGCAGATGATGCTCGACCATGCGCGCCATGGCGCCGCCGAACTTGCCGGCCTGCATCGCCTGTTGAGCGGCCCCGGCAGTACGCTGACGCCACTGCACACCAAGGGTCTCTTTTTCGTCAGGCGTCAACGGGGGAGGGGTGTCGGAAGTCTCTCCCGGAAAGGGATCATCGACGCTGCCGCCAGCCTGCTGTTTGTCGGCATCTTTCCCGCCCTGCCGGTTCTCATCCAGCTGTTTTTGTGAGTCTCCCGGCTGCTCACTCTTGTGTTCGCGGTGCTGCTTTGGCGGCGGCAGAGATCCACCGCTGCCGTCCTGTTCACCGCTTTCGCCCCCCTGGTCATAGAGATGCTGGTCAAGCGTCTCCATCTCCTCATGCTCTTCAATGAGCGGATAGATCTCCTCCGCTGTCATGCCCTTGTATTGATCCATCCACAGTGAGTCAGGCGGCGGAGTCAGTCCATCCTCGATGAGCAGCGGGTTGATGGCGAAGTCACAGGCAAGATCCCAGCGGTGTTTGATGCGATGGCCGCGCCGCGCAAAGTGGATCAGGGCGCAATGCAGCGCCTCATGCGCCAGCATGAACTGGGTTTGCCTGGGGGTTAGCTGTTCGATATATTCAGGATTGTAGTAAAAATGGCGCGCGTCAGTGGCGGTGGTTTTGCACCAGCTGCTGTTGGCGGCCTTTAATGGCAGCCTCAGCACCAGTGCACCCAGAAAAGGTTTGTCCAGAATCAGCCTGGTACGGGCAGCTGCCAGTTTGGTTTCGATTTTATCAGCGTCCATAGTTCTGGAGCCTCTGAATAAATCCATGGGATGGGGGTTCGGGGGAAGGGCAGTACGGATGCCTAATGTAAGTCATAGATAGCCCCTTCCCCCGTAAAAAAACTTGCAGGAATGCTCTGGTCGAGGCGCGTAGCGACTTGATCAGAGCTTCCTTATTCGTACAGCATCACATCAGCGATTGCTGTTGCCCAGTCAGTAAACTCCGGGATCTGGAACAGCAGTTCTCCGATGGCATTGTGCATGTCCGAGACCAGCATCACCCCCATCTCTTTTTGCGGAAATCGGCCGGCGTAGTTGAGAATATTGCCGATCACCTGTGCAGCATCCGTTGTCTGGCTGGCGCGGATGGCGCGGCCAACCAGTGCTGCGGCAACCGCATACTGCAGATCGATCTCATCTGGAACTGCGGCCTCTTCACCAGCGATGATCGCATCGAGATCCGGCATCTGTTCCAGGCTGTTGACAAAAGCGTGCAGCTCGATGCCGGCTGCAGGGCCAACGCAGGCCTGCAGCGTTGACTGCAGCAGTTCGGGATGGCCGCCGAATTTCTGCAGGCCGCGATGTGCAAACTCCCACGAGCGTGGTGACGGGAAGGCAACGGGATTGAGTGCAGGATCAAAATCAAACAGCAGTTCAGGGCGAAAGCGTAAAAAACCGATAATGCGCTCATCAATGCCGTTGGCATAGGCCCAGGAGACCCAGTCGTCGAGGTTGGCTTCCACTTCAAAATGGGAGAAACGGTTGGCAAGCGGAGCAGGCATGGTGTATGTCACGCCGCGATCACCCTGGCGGTTGCCTGCTGCAAAAACAACCCAGCCCGGGGGAAGCTGGTATTCGCCAAGCCGACGATCAAGAATCAGCTGGTATGCTGCTGCAGAAACGCTGGGTGGCGCGGATGTGATTTCATCGAGGAACAGAATGCCCTGTTTTCCATGGCGCTTTTCATGCGGAAGGATTGCCGGGGTCGCCCACTCCACATGCTCACCGGTGCGAAATGGTATGCCGCGCAGATCAGAGGGTTCCATCTGCGACAGACGAATATCGATGACTGCAACGCACTGATGTGCAGCTGCCTGGGCCACCATCTGGGATTTGCCGACACCGGGCGGACCCCACAGCATCACCGGCGTGTGATGACCTTCGCTGGTGCTGTGAAACTCCTGGATAAAAACTTTCAGTAACTGTGCCGGACGCATCGGGGTGATCCTTACTATATCGTGAAAAATTGGGAAGCATTATCATGCAGGTTTTAAACTGGTGGTCAAACAACCTCATAGGATGTGTCGAGAAACGAGGCGCATCAATGTATTCGATTGATGCGCTTCGCAAGCTCAACACATCCTATGACTCTGACCATGATTCAAGGCTAAAGGCAATCGTGTACTCAAATCAACCCTCTATGTATCAGGACTTTGCCGGTAAGCAGATCTGATTGCGCCGTACAGCCAGAAATGTTTTGTAAAGCAAATAAATAATCAGGACGGTCACCAGCGTTAGCAGCAGGTAGCTGATGATTCTGAAATAGGGCTTGCCGGTCTCCTCGTACATCAGCAGCGTGGCGACTGTGACTGCCGCCAGCGGGAAGGAGTAAGCCCACCATGAGAGAGAGAAGGGGATCTTCATGAATCGGGGCGCCTGCACCAGCAGCAGCAGTGTCATGAAGAGTGCATTGTAATAGAGCACGCGGGCAAAATTATCCAGATCCGGAACCAGATTGAGATAGGAGATAAAGCCCACCGCAGGCGGAGCAATCATGATGAACATCGTTGGCAGCAGGTTTTCCGCCATGGGACGATGAAAAACCATGCGGTACATGATAATGGTGAAGAGCACGATCCAGAATAGCAGGCCGATACTGAAGAAAAACCAGTTCAGCTCCATGGATGCATTTTCCACCCCGGCAAGCGGCACCAGGATGTTGCCAACGACCGGGATGAACCATGCCGGGCTGATGTGGTGGATCTCAAAGTGGTCGTGATGTATCCAGCGTGTCAGGATCAGCAGTGTCAGAAAGAGCTGCCCTGCTGCGCCAACCTGCCAGCTGAGCAGGGCAATCGCCGGTGTCCAGGTTGCCAGGAAGGTGCCGATGAGTATCAGGCTGATGGTGATCGTGGGGAAAAAACTCAGCATCACCGGGTGGTCGAGCTCCGCACGCACCGCATCCGGGTGGCGGATCAGTTTTGCCGTATAGGCCCCGATCAGAACCAGAAACAGGGCGATGGTGAGAGCAGCAAAAAATTCAACGGGAGCGAATGGGATCAATACAAGCTCCTCGACCTTCATCATCACCAGTGTGAAACCGGAGAGCCCCATGATCATGGAGAAAAAAGAGACAGGGAAATAGGGGAGGCGCGGTTGCTCGTTCATGTTGTTTTCTGCATGGAGGGATTGAAGTGTTACGGAAGCTCTGAGTTGTTCGTCATTACGAGAGAAACGCGGCAATCTCGTCACTTCACTTCTTGCATTGACGGGATTCTATGAATAAATCAGAGCTTCCTTGCGTTTATTGCAGTGAAAATAGTATCACAGATAAATTCCGGTTGAGTCGCGCCGTCACACGCGTAATAATAGAAAATGTTTTTATATAAAGAAAATAGCGCCCATGAAGATAGGAGTTGTCAAAGAGAGTGTTGCAGGCGAGAAGCGCGTTGCAATGACTCCGGATGTTGCGAAGAAGCTGATCGGCAAGGGATTCTCGCTGTTGCTCGAGCAGGGGGCGGGGGAAGCAGCGCACTATCATGATGACGACTATCGTGCTGCCGGTGTCGAACTGGTTGATCGAAAAGCGGCGCTGGATGCAGATATCGTGATGATGGTGCGTAAAGCGGATCTCGACGATGTCGCTGCAATGCACGATGGCGCGGTCTATATCGGGCACCTCGAACTTTGTGAAGTGGAAGAGGTGATCCCGGCGATGCTGGCAAAGGGAATCCGTCCCATCGCCATGGAGAAGATTCCGCGCATCTCACGCGCACAATCCATGGATGCCCTCTCATCACAAAGCAATATCGCGGGATATCGCGCTGTGATCGAGGCAGCCGCGCAGTACAAGCGTTTTATTCCCATGATGATGACATCCGCCGGCTCCTCCAAGCCGGCGCGCATCGTTATCCTCGGCGTTGGCGTTGCCGGGCTGCAGGCGATTGCAACCGCGAGACGCCTGGGGGGTGATGTCTATGCCTATGATCTTCGCCCGGAGACCAAAGAGCAGATCGAGTCTCTGGGCGCGAAGGCAATCGAGCTCGATATCGGCGAAAGCGGATCCGGCGAGGGTGGCTATGCCAAGGAACTTTCTAACGAGGCCAAAGCCAGGCAGCAGCAGATGCTTGCCGACGAGCTCGCCAGGGCGCATATCATAATCACCACGGCATTGATCCCCTGTCGTCCTGCGCCGGTCCTGATCCAGGAGGATGTGGTCAAACGCATGCGTGAAGGCTCTGTGATTATTGATCTGGCGGCAGCCAACGGCGGCAACTGCGCGCTGACCGAAAAACACCAGGTGATCGAGAAACATGGCGTCATCCTGGTTGGACATACCAACTATCCATCGATGATGGCATCTGATGCGAGCGCATTCTATGCAAACAACCTCTTTAATTTGCTTAGTATCATGGTCGACAAGGACGAAGAGGACCTCGTATTAAAAGACCTCGATGAAGATGAAATTACCAAAGCTTCCTTGATTACCTCGACTGACTGATTCTTTCCGGAGAAGAAACCCATGCCTGAAACACTGGTTGCACTCTATATATTCGTTCTCTCCTGCTTCATCGGTTACTGGGTGATCTGGGGAGTAACGCCATCTCTGCATACACCGCTGATTGCCCTGACCAATGCCATCTCGGGTATTGTGATTGTCGGAGCGCTTCTTGTGACCGGACTCGAAGGGGTGGGGACGACTGCTGAAATTATCGGTTTTTTCGCAGTGCTGCTCGCTTCGATCAATGTCTTTGGCGGCTTCCTGGTGACAAACCGGATGCTTGCCATGTTCAACAAGAAAAAGCGATAGGAACCTGAT
>JADWMH010000133.1 GCA_015767355.1 Gammaproteobacteria bacterium | reverse complement strand
ATGTCGTCGCAGGTGATATAGGGCTCGCACTCTGCAGCATTGATGATCAATGTGTCGATGCTGTTGTTGCGCGCCTCCATCTTGATGCTGCTGGGAAATGTCGCACCGCCAAGCCCGACGATGCCGGATTCGCGGATGCGCTCTATCAGCTCAGTGTTGTCAACGGAGGAGAAGTCATCGATCGGCGGCGGGAGTTCCGCCCACTCATCCCTGCCGTCGGTGTCGATGATGATGCACCTGGCGCTGAGCCCGGAGGAGTGCGGCACCAGGTGGTCGGTGATTGCCGCAATGACGCCGGAAGTCGGTGCATGAATCGGAGCGCTGACGCGTCCGCTTGCCGCGGCGATCAGCTGCCCCTTGAGGACATGATCGCCGACGGAGACCACGGCCTTTGCGGGCGCGCCGATGTGCTGCTGCAGCGGCAGGACCAATCGGGGTGGAATCTTTATTGCTGCGACGGGCTGCGCCGTTGATTCAGCCTTGTGGTCCGGCATGTGAATGCCGCCGTGAAAATGACCGAGTTTGAGCGGTGCTGTTGCTGACATCAGAGCGCCTCCCGGGAGAGCGACAGATCTCTGTGGTCGTTGTCGGGGTAAGGCCAGATCCAGTTGCCGATGCCCTCTTCGATGGGGATCATGACGATGCACTCGACCGGGCAGGGAGCCAGGCACAGCTCACAGCCGGTGCATTCACTCTCGATGACGGTGTGCATCTGCTTTGCTGCGCCGAGGATGGCGTCCACCGGGCAGGCCTGGATGCAGAGCGTGCAGCCGATGCACTCTTTCTCGATGATGAGCGCCACCGACGGCAACTTCTCGCCGATATCATCATCCATGGGAACGGGATCGCGTCCCAGCAGATCGGCGAGCGCAATAATGGTCGCCTCGCCGCCGGGCGCACAGCGATTGATGTCGTCTTCACCATTTGCGATGGCGTTGGCATAGGGACGGCAGCCGGGGTGTCCGCATTGACCGCACTGTGTTTGCGGCAACAGCTTGTCGATCTGGTCAGAAATCGGATCGCCTTCGACATGAAAACGTACGGCGGCATAGCCGAGGAGCAGACCAAACAGTGTGGCTAGCGCTGCAATCGTGACAATGGCGATGATCATCAGCCTGACACCAGTCCGGAAAAGCCCATGAATGCCATCGACATCAATCCTGCAGTAATCAGGGCTATGGCATTGCCCTCGAAGTATTTGGGTACGTCGGCAACCGCGATGCGTTCGCGAATGGCCGCAAACAGCACCAGCACCAGTGAAAAGCCCGCCGCAGCGCCAAAGCCATAGAGCGCAGACTGGATGAAGTTGTGCTGCTCCTGGACATTCAGCAGGGCGACGCCCAGCACCGCGCAGTTGGTGGTGATCAGCGGTAGAAAAATGCCCAGCACGCGATACAGCATCGGGCTGGTTTTATGCATCACCATCTCTGTAAACTGCACCACTACGGCAATTACCAGGATGAAGGTGATGGTGCGCAGATACTCCAGACCCAGCGGGATGAGTAGATATTCATTCGCCAGGTAGGAGCAGATGGATGAGAGTGTCAATACAAATGTCGTCGCCAGCCCCATGCCGGTAGCAGTCTCGAGTTTGCGCGAGACGCCCATGAAGGGGCACAGTCCGAGAAACTTGGACAATACGAAGTTGTTGACCAGGATGGTGCTGACAAGGATCAGGGCGAACTCTGTCATAGTCTGTTACTCGGGCTTGGGCTTGTCATAGAAGATATAGGTGGAGAAGTCGCTGATTTCAAAATAGACTTTTTTCTCGTTGTCATCCTTGATTCCATTGAGATTGGCGTCCAGCACACCGTAGCCGAAACGATAGGATCTTGCCGTATTACCGCTGGTGCTGACAGCGGTGCTGAGTTTGTCAATCTGCAGAAAACGTTTCACGAGTTTATCACCGGCATAGATTTCGAGTACACCATTAGTACCGGTCCAGTTCTGCACGGCCCGCCCGAATTTGTTCTGCACCTCCTGGGTGCAGGCGCTGAGCATCAATACCAGCGCGCAGGTGGAGGCAATTTTCAGGGAAGAAGATTTGTAATCTGTTTTCATCATACTATTAGGATATGCAGAGATTTAAACCATGATTCTCGCAAAGACGCAAAGCCCGCCAAGAAAAACCCTTTGCGTCTTTGCGCCTTTGCGAGAGACTAAGATATTTTCATGTCACGTCTCTACCTGGTTTCGCTGTTTATTTCACCCGCATCCCTGGCTGCGCACCTTCGTCAGGAGTGAGAATGAAGAGGTCCTCTCCCCCGGGCCCGGCGGCAAGCACCATGCCTTCAGAGATGCCGAAGCGCATTTTACGAGGCGCCAGGTTGGCGACCATGACAGTCAGTTTTCCCTGCAGATCTTCCGGGGCATAGGCTGACTTGATGCCGGCAAAGACGTTGCGGGTTTCACCGCCGATATCGAGCGTCAACTGCAGCAGTTTATCCGCCCCCTCCACATGCGCCGCCTCGACGATTTTTGCGATGCGCAGATCGATTTTTGCAAACTCATCGAAGCTGATGAGATCGGAGACCGGATCATTGGCAAGTGGTCCCGCAGCGGCAGGCGCCTTCTCGATGGAGGAGAGATCCTGCTTCGAATCTTCGACCATTGCTTCAACCTGCTTGCTGTCGACACGCGTCATCAGCGGTTTGTATTTGCTGATTTCATGCTCCAGCAGCGGAGCTTTGTGATCATCCCATGAGAGCGGTCTGATCTGTAAAAAGGATTCGGCGGCTTCGATGGTCGTAGGCAGCACCGGCTTGAGGTAGATGGCGAGAAGACGGAACAGGTTGATGCCCATGGAGCAGATCTGCTGCAGCTCATCATCTTTGCCTTCCTGTTTGGCGACCACCCAGGGCTGCATCTCATCGACATACTGATTCGCCTTGTCTGCCAGCGCCATGATCTCACGCACAGCGCGTGAATACTCCCGCGCCTCGAAATGGTCGGCAATCGCATCGCCGGCAGCGACAAACTCCTGAAAAAGTGTTTCATCATGCAGTTTGTCAGCCAGTTTTCCCTCAAAGCGCTTGTTGATAAATCCGGCGCAGCGGCTGGCGATGTTGACGAATTTACCTACCAGGTCCGAGTTGACACGCTGTGCAAAATCTTCGAGATTCAGATCGATGTCGTCGACGCCGGATCCCAGTTTGGCTGCAAAATAGTAGCGCAGGTACTCGGGGTTGAGGTGCTGCAGATAAGTGCGCGCCTTGATAAAGGTGCCGCGCGATTTTGACATCTTGTGGCCATCCACCGTCAGAAAGCCATGAATGAAGAGCGCCGTGGGCATTCGAAAGCCGGCGCCGGCGAGGGTTGCCGGCCAGAAGAGGCCATGGAAATTCATGATGTCCTTGCCGATGAAGTGATACAGCTCGGCACTGGACTCCCTGTTCCAGTAGTCGTCAAAATCAAGCGTCGGGGTGCGATCGCACAGATTCTCGAAGCTGGCCATGTAGCCGATAGGGGCGTCCAGCCACACATAGAAGTATTTGCCGGGGTGACCGGGGATCTCGAAACCGAAATAGGGAGCATCACGCGAGATATCCCAATCCTGAAGTCCGGCATCAAACCACTCATCGAGTTTATTGGCGACCGTCGGGTCGAGATGCCCGGCGTGTATCCACTGCTGCAGCATCTCCTCAAAATCACCGAGTTTGAAGAAGAGGTGCTCGGAATCCTTTTCGACAGGCGTGACGCCGGAGACGGCGGAAACCGCATTTTTGAGATCTGTCGGGGCATAGGTGGCGCCGCACTTCTCGCAATTGTCGCCATATTGGTCCGCCGCGCCGCACTTGGGGCATTCGCCCCTGATAAAGCGATCCGGAAGGAACATCTGTTCTTTGGGATCGTATGCCTGGGTGATGGTTTTGCTGTGGATATGGCCTGCATCGAGCAGGCGCTGATAGATCAGGGTCGCGAAGTAGTGATTCTCCTCTGAGTGAGTTGAGTAGTAGTTGTCAAAACCGACGTTGAAATCAGCAAAATCGGCCTGGTGTTCGGTGGCGACTCTGGAGATCAGCTCTTTGGGAGTAATACCCTCCTGGCGGGCGCGCAGCATGATGGGGGTGCCATGGGCGTCATCGGCGCATACGTAGTAGCATTCGTTGCCGCGCATTTTCTGCAGACGAACCCAGATATCGGTCTGGATATACTCCACCATGTGGCCGATATGGATCGGTCCATTGGCATAGGGGAGGGCGCTGGTAACCAGAATTTTACGCGTCATGGATGCTGTCGCAGTAGTGTATGGAATCAACTGATCATTATTTCATAGTTCACATAAATACTTAACCAATAACTGAGTAACTTCTCAATAATCCCATCTGCTTGATTCTGTATAGGATGTGTCGAGGCACGAGGCGCATCAAAATCTGCGCCAAATCGATGCGCTTGGCCTACACATGGATGTAGATCAGGGGCGTGAGCAGGACGCGGAAGCTTCGTTTCACTCAACACATCCTATGAATTGTTGCCATGCATGGAGCAATTGAGAAGCTATTTCAAGACGCAATACGTCCCTCACATTGCGTCTAATGCAAAAAAGACCAACCATTTCACTTGGTAATTGAACAGGCAGTAGTGTAAAATCTCCCGTTTACGATTATATCAATGCTGCCTAAACGCAGCATTCAAGTCAGGAGTCATTCAATGGCAATAACCCGGGAACAGATTGAAGAGGCCATCAAAGGCTATGTTGAACCACATCTCCAGCGGGATCTGGTCAGCGCCAAGTCGGTAAAAAACATCGAAATCGATGGTGATCAGGTCAAAGTCAGCGTCGAGCTGGGTTTTCCGGCAAAAGGGATATTTGATGAGATCTCCCAGGCTGTCAAGTCAGCCGTAGAAGCTCTGGACGGCATCTCTTCAGCTGATGTCGATGTCAGTTCGAAAGTCGTTGCACACTCCGTGCAGAAGGCGCTGAAGCCGATCGACAACGTCAAGAACATCATCGCGGTCGCTTCCGGAAAGGGCGGCGTCGGCAAATCGACCGTTGCCGTCAACCTCGCGCTGGCGCTGTCTGCAGAGGGAGCAAGCGTCGGCATCCTCGATGCCGATATCTATGGTCCGTCACAACCGCGCATGCTGGGCATCTCCGGCAAGCCCGAGTCCAACGATGGCCAAACCCTTGAGCCGATGAACAGCTACCACCTGCAGGCGATGTCCATCGGTTTTCTCATCGATGAAGAGACACCGATGATCTGGCGTGGACCCATGGTGACACAGGCGCTTGAGCAGCTGCTGAATGACACCAACTGGAGCGACCTCGACTACCTCATCATCGATCTGCCGCCCGGCACCGGTGATACCCAGCTGACACTGGCGCAGAAGGTTCCTGTCTCTGGCGCCATCGTCGTTACCACGCCGCAGGAGATCGCACTGCTGGATGCGCGCAAGGGCTTCAAAATGTTTGAGAAGGTTGAAGTGCCGGTGCTTGGCATCGTCGAGAACATGAGCACCCACATCTGCGGCAAGTGCGGAGAAGTCGAAGCCATCTTTGGTGAGGGCGGCGGTGAGCGCATGGCTGAGGAGTATGGCGTCGATTTCCTCGGTGGTCTGCCGCTGGATATCAGTATCCGCGAGGGATCTGACTCCGGCAAGCCTTCTGTGGTTGCTGATCCTGAATCAGCAGTTGCTAAAATCTATCGTGAAATTGCACGCAAGGCAGCCGCCAAGCTGGCCCTGCAGGCAAAAAGCTATGCCTCGAAATTTCCGAATATCGTCATAGAGAACAACTGATAGTTATCCATAGCTACCCATGCATCACCTAAGCCCGCGTAATTGCGGGCTTTTTTGTGTCTTTGTGCTACT
>JADWMH010000024.1 GCA_015767355.1 Gammaproteobacteria bacterium | reverse complement strand
CGCGCCTTGTGCGACCCGAAGGGTAAATTACAAGGACGTAATTTATAATCTCAAGCAGATTGCCACGTCGCTGAGGCTCCTCGCAATGACGTGGTGGATGCGCTGTCGCTTATCCCCCCTACGGCTACTGCCTATTTAAAACAATGCTCAGGCTTTTGAGAACCTACTTTGAATAAGAGTTAATCCTATGGCAAAAAAAGAGACGCACCCATCGAAAGATGACAGCATTCCCGCCAAAGCCGATGAAGAGAAAACGGCTGAAACGCAGGCTGAAGCTGCAAAGAAGATGGATCCACTGCGGCATATCGACTGCACAGGCGGCGCTGGGAAAGGCGCGTCTGGACCTTGCACGCACCACGCTCTATGCCCCGGGCCTGGGAGGCATCACCAATCTCAATATCGATGTTGGACAGTACGCCAAGACAGGCGACCCGGCTGAAATCCTTCTGGACGTTGTACCTGGAAAAATATTCAAAGGCGAGGTCGCCGATACCTGAAGCAACCCCGGCTGGTCTCTCCTGGAATCCTTGAGTGGCCAACATCTTTACAAATGAATCAAATTTTAATAATAACTCTCATTTCCACATCCTTGAATCGAAACCAAAAGGCTCGGATTTATGAATTTTCAGTCGGGAAAACCCCGGGTGTTTTGGATTGAGAACATAGTTGTACTCATGCGGGACAATAACCGAGGGGACTTTGAGCAAGAGTGTTTTCCCGGCTCCCAGCCACTCACTACCCAGCACCTTGCAGGCATCGGATGGGGGCTCCGAACGCCACTCTTTGGGGAGTTTACTCATGGAGAGTTCCTCCATGGCCAGATCATCTGGAATGCCGACTGGAATCGCTACCAAGCGTAGGCGTGCATCTTCAGCTGTCAAGTGTACGAAGAGTTCCAGAGCTGCAAGTGATAAAGAAGAGCTCAGGTAGACGATTGAAGATCCTCTGGTATTCCAACGACCGCCAAAGCGACGCGCACCCTCACCGTCGAAAGAGCTACCAGCATGTTTCTCCTTGACGAGCCGCCAGGCCGTCAGTTCCATACTTCATCCATGAAGCGCATCAACTGAGTATTCCATATTCGATACGTCCAAGGAGATCTTCCACCTCCCGGGTTCCTGCTTCATTTTGCAGCAGGTCGAGAGGCCTGCGGTTGCCCAGTCCCCGTTGAGGTTCCTGCAGCCAGCGATGGGCGCGTTCAGGCTCTTCGAGTACTTCTTCGGCAAAGGCTACGATGCGCGCCAGACGGTAGAGCCTGTCTCCCTGAGCGGGATTGAGCCGTTTAACCGCAGCCCTTGCTTGCCTCTGCAGTGTCCGGGGACTTATCCCAAGGCTATGTGCGAATTCCTGTTCTGTCAGATTGAGTCTCGCCCGCACTACCAGCGCGGCTTTACGCGGCACACCACGCATAATGAGCTCGGAGAGTTCAAGTTGATTGTGAACCTGTTGCCCCAGCACCGGAGAGCCACCCATCACATCTAAAGTATGTTGTTCAAGCATTAGATTATCTCGATCCGTCATTTGTCTAAATAGTATAGGACAAATGGCTATATTAATAAATGATTAAGGATGAAGCAGAATCTTCGCAGGAACTGCGATGGTGGCGATGTATCTATCCAATGCTACTTTGCTTTCATTTCGGCAGGTTGCTCAAGTTAGCTGACATGTTCGAGCGTGCAGCGTCCGTCGGCCCCAGGCCGTAGACTGTGCCATTCACGCCCACCACGCGACCATTGCGCAGGACAGGGCCGCCGGAGTCTCCGGGGCAGAGTGACGGATGACCGTCTCGCATCAGTTTGGCATAGCTGTAGAAGTTCACTGAATCTGCTCTGATCACCTCTGTTTGCCCCCAGGTTCTGCGACTGTAAACCGATGTAGTGCTGTTGTTATGGGGAGGATGCTCACAGCCGAATCCCACCAGGATCACCTGGTCACCGCGTCGTACGGGGTCCAGATCCAGGGACAAGGTGGGGATGTGGTCGGTTGACGTGCGTGTTCGGATAATGGCCAGATCCGGAAATCGTGCTGAGAATTGGTGGCTGATCTGGATTGCGTGTTCAAGTAAGTTCAGTTGGTCGTCGGAGAATGTCTTGCGTCGTGCGGCAATGCGTTTGGCCTTGTATGTGGTGAATCGGTTCAGGGCTTCTAAATAGGACCGTGGCAGGAGAGTCTCCTGCACCTCCAGTTGACTGAAATCCGCAGGTCCACGAGGCACTCCGGTGTGGCTGACGACGATACGCCCGCCAGCATCGAAAGCCGCTTTCAGCACGGCGCTTTTGCCATCAATGACACAATGAGCTGAAGTCAGGAATTGATGGCTATCGATCTTGGTGGCGCTGCAAAGATCCCCTGACCCGGCGCTCAGCAGAACCACTGCCGCATAGAGATCAGCGTTGTCCGCTTTGCCGCCGATCAGTGCAAAGCCAAAGCCCGCCGGCGCCAACCAGAGCGTAAGGGCGAGTATGAACGCCTCGGGGCGCGCCTTCGAAAAACCTTTTCGGTCATCCTTTTTCATTTGTGTGGTGGGTCGATGTCGCAGAGAATGCCGGTTGCACTCATAATCGAAACATATCCAGTTCGGCGGCTGGGAATCGGCGAACGAGTATTCTCCGAAACACTCCCCGTGTTTCAGATTGGCCAGAGGCACGCCGGTGCTTTCGTACCAGTTGTTGTATGCTCATATCGTGCCTCTGAGTAGTTGCTTAGTAGGTATCGTTTGATTCAGCTCTGCTCTGCCACCAACTGTTGCAGTGCGCGAAAATCGGTCTTGCCTGTTCCCAGCAGCGGCAGCTCTTCGACATGCAGGATCTTCGCGGGAACTGCAATGGCGGCTATCCCCTGCTGCTGCGCCCACTTGGCGAGAGCCTCGCGGCTGGCATCCGGATTGCTGCTGACCAGCACCAGCTGTTCACCTTTCTTGAGATCGGGAATTGCAGCAACACCATGCTGGTATTGAGGCCACAGATCCGCAGCCATCGCTTCGACAGCGGCCAGCGACACCATCTCCCCGGCAATCTTGGCGAAGCGTTTGGCGCGTCCCTTGATGGCGATGAAGCCCATTTCATCGACGGTGACGATATCGCCGGTGTCATACCACCCATCTTCAGGCGGATGCAGCGTGCCGGGATCATCGGCCAGCAGGTAGCCGCTCATGACATTGGGAGCATGCACCTCCAGACGCCCGCCCTCCTCGATGCCCTGCACTTTTTGCAGGCGATACTCCAGACCCGGTACAAATTTTCCTACCGTGCCTGCCTGGTTGTACATGGGGCTGTTCAACGACAGGATCGGCGCGGTCTCGGTGGCGCCATAGCCTTCGAAGATGCGCACTCCGAATTGCTCGCTCCACTGTCTGCGCGTCTCATCCCTGAGTCTTTCGGCCCCGGTAAAGACGTAGCGCAGACTATAGAAGTCATAGGGATTGGCAAAGCGCGCATATCCGGCCATGAAGGTATCGGTGCCGAACATCATAGTGGCGTTTGTGGCATAGACCAGTTCCGGGACGATGCGATAGTGCAGCGGCGAGGGGTAGAGAAAAATTTTCAACCCCGAGAGCAGCGGCAGCAGCGTGCCACAGGTGAGGCCGAATGAGTGGAACATCGGCAGCACGTTGAAAACGATATCCCTGGGACCGAAGTCAATCATCGATCCGACCTGGTAGCGATTTGCCTGCAGGTTGACGTGGCTCAACACCACCCCCTTGGGACGACCCTCGGTTCCGGATGTAAACAGAATCACAGCCGGACTCTGCGGGTCCCGCTGTTTGCAACTCAGCACATATGCAAGGCGCGGCATCAAACCACTGACGATGCCCATCATCTTATCAGCGATAGCCATCGCCGCAGCCACATCTTCCAGATAGACAAGCTCTATTCCCTCTGCCTCTATCGCCTCCACAAGCTCTTCAAGCCCGCCGACTTCAATAAATTTCCGTGAGCTGAATACGGTATTGACTCCTGCAGTCTTGCAGCCGCTGAGCAGATTGAGACTGCCGGTGGAAAAATTCAGCATGGTCGGAACACGTCCGAACGCATGCAGTCCAAAAAAGGCCGTCACGGTTGCGACAGAGTTGGGCAGCAGCAGCCCCACATGCTCACCTGCTGTTGTCT
The DNA here is from genome assembly GCA_015767355.1 of Gammaproteobacteria bacterium. Taxonomy (GTDB): domain Bacteria; phylum Pseudomonadota; class Gammaproteobacteria; order Chromatiales; family Chromatiaceae; genus Sva-25. The sequence continues at coordinate 11,255 of JADWMH010000024.1, read as the reverse complement.
TGTTTGCCATGGCACGTCCAAGGGCAAAACTGCCGATCAGCAGTTTGCGATACGTGGCCGGCTCGCGATTGATATCCTCCAGAACGATATGTTTGGCGCCATGGATATCCCTGGCGTCGATCAGCGAGTGAAACAGGGGTCTGTGGTAATCGCTGGTCTCGAACATCATGTTGGTCATCAACTCGGTCAGCCTGCGCCCGGCCCAGCTTCTGCGTTCACGGCTTCTCAATCCAGCGGGGATATCCAGCTGCGCCGGCGGCAAAAAATGCACCCGAATTTTAGGGAACCAGCGGATTTTGACCTTGCCTGCGAGCCGGGAGAACGGCGTATACTGGGCGCCGTCCAGACGCACAGGAACAATCTTTGCCTGTGCCTTGTCAGCCACCATGCCCGGCCCCTCGAACACCTTCATCATAGAGCCGGTGAGAGTGATGCGCCCTTCCGGAAAGATCACCACTTTTTCTCCGCGCTTGACGGCTTCGATCAGCGTGCGGGTGGAGAGCGGATTGACAGGATCGATGGGAATGGTTCTGGCCATGGAGAGAAAAAACTTCACCAGCTTGTTCTTTGCAACATAGGTATCGATGGCGAAGGTCAAATCTTCAGGAACATAGGCGGCAATCAGCGCCGCATCGAGGAATGACTGGTGGTTGGAGACAATCAGAACCCGCTCGCCGGCATCTGCCAGGTTGTTAAGTCCGGTGACTTCCACCCGGTAGAACATCTGCAGCAACCAGGCGACAAACGAGCGAGCCAGGGCGCCGGGAAGCAGGCGGGTAATATAGATAGCGACCATACCGTTGAGCAGTGCAACCACCAGAAAAATCTGCGGTATCGTCATATCCAGCGATATCATGAACGCAGTACCCAGCGCCGAAGCAACCATGAAGAGGGCGTTGAAGATATTGTTTGCGGCGATATTGCGGGCGCGATGCCCCTCCTGACTGTGATACTGCAGCAGGGTATTCAACGGCACGATGTAGATGCCTGCGGAGACGGCGATGAGAACAACATCTACAACGACTCTCCAGCCGCGGAAATGATCGAGAAACTGCGATACAGTTACCAGAGTTGTGCCGCCTGCCGTAAAACTCCGGCTCGCAAAGAACAGATCGATGGCAAAGATCGTCATACCAAGAGCGCCCAGGGGTACGAAGGTAGCATGCACCTCTCCCTTCAGCATACTGTTGCACAACAGGGAGCCCAGCGCCATGCCAACGGAGAACAACACCAGCAGCAGCGTCGCAAGATTCTGGTCGCCGCCGATAACTTCCTTTGCGAAAGGAGTGATCTGCGTCAGAAAAGTAGCGCCAATGAGCCAGAACCAGGAGATTGCAAGAATAGTCAAAAAGATCCCTTTTTGGCTCTTTGCGTAGCGCAACATCTCCCAGGTCGAGGTGAAGACGTTGTAATCCACCTTCAGTTCCGGAAGCATCGCGCCGGTCGAAGGGATAAAGCGGCTGGCTATCCATCCAGCCATGGCAACCCCCGTGATCAGCAGCGAGACCAGCATGGCGCCGTTATCTTCCAACACCACTTTTCCGGCAATGGTGCCAAGCAGTATGGCAAGGAAAGTGCCTGCCTGAACCAGGGCGTTGCCGCCAAGCAGCTCCTTTGACTTCAACTGCTCAGGCAGGATGCTGTATTTGATCGGACCGAAGAAGGCGGACTGGGTTCCCATCAGAAAGAGTATCGCCATCAGATACCACACGCTTTGCAGCATAAAGCCGATGCCTGCCGCAATCATCAGTCCCAGCTCTGTCAATTTGAGCAGGCGTATCTGCGCCACCTTGTCATACTTTTCGGCCAGTTGCCCGGCGCTGGCGGAGAACAGGAAAAAGGGGAAGATAAAGATGCCGCCGGCCATTGCGACCAGCAGCGGTGCATTCAGACCCGACTGGTCAGCCAGGACAAAAGTCACCAGAAACAGTATGCCGTTCTTGAAGACATTGTCATTGAATGCGCCGAGAGCCTGGGTAATGAACAGCGGTAAAAAACGCCGCTTGCCAAGGAGGTCGAATTGGTTATTTGACATATAGTTATCCTGAAAGGATATTGGGTTACGCTGCGCTGTGCATTGCATCTTCCCATACGGCGCAATGCGCTTTGTCCCTCAGCATATCCGATTAATTTTTTCTCGCACCCATATCCCTGAGCAATTTTTGGTACTCAGGGTGATCACGCATCAAGCGTCCAGCCAACTCAACAAGACGATCGACCTGCTCGGCTTCCAGTGAAAAGCTGGTGGGAATACTGTTGAAAAAAGCGATCTCGGCGGGGTCTTTCAAGGAGGTAAAATCCAGCTCGATGTAGTAGGGTTTGATTGTGCGGCCTGGCGGCGAAACCAGTTTCGCCCACTTTTTCAACTCACTCTTCAGAAGCTCGTTGGTTTCAGTATTATAGAGATGCAACTGCATATCTGTCAGCGCATTGAAGCTGTTGCCTATTGACGGCAACTGCCTGGTTTTACCTATATCGGTCGGCGTGGATGTCGACGCATTGACAACGATAATAACAAAACGCTTGACGCGATTGTTGCGGTTGAGCTTGCTGTAACCAAGCCTGCCGGCTCCCTTGAGTTGAGCAACCCGGTGCAGGGTGCGCACCCCCAGGTTGTCTGTCACCCCGCCGTCGACCAGCGTGACATAGGGCCTCTCCGGATGTTCGACATAGTAATTCATACTCTCCACGTACTCTTCCAGACGCTTGTCATCAGAGCGTCTGGCGCGCTCTTCCGCATCTCTCAACCAGGTCGCTTTCGAAACATGACAATCTGAATTGCTCTGCAGCAGAATCGGATCAAAAAGAATCGGCACGGCAGACGATGCGGCAACAGCCCTGGCGACCTTGAAGGTGGATAGATCCGAGCAGAGCACGTCAAACTGCGGCTGGATAAAGACAAACTGACTTCTTGAATTGAGATCGGAGGCATTGATGAGGATCAGAGGACCTTTCGATTTTTCGAGATCGGCAAAGGTTTTTCCATGAAAAATATTCTTATCATAGTATCTGACTGCCTCCTCGGTGCGGCTCGTCGCCTTAATGGTCCGTCCGATGAAACCGGTAAAGCTCAAAACCAGATCTTTCAGATCGGCCTGAACATTCTTTTTCAAAAAGACCTGTTCATAATCCTCGAAAATCCGATCGCCAAAGAGTCCGTAATAGGCTGCGGTAAAGCTGCCGCCCGAGACAGAGCTGATTCGATCCACTTCATCCAGCATGCGCTGATTTTGACCCTTGCTGTAAATCGTTGTATCTCGCAACTCCTTTAAAACACCGTAGGAGAGTGCCCCAGCACGCGTACCCCCGCCTGAAAAAGCAAGCACCAGCTCGGTTTCACCCCTCTCATGTCCCTCGGCATGCTTCTCCAGACTGTAGCCGTGCGGCCCGCCAGGGATATGTGCAAGCGGCTGGTTTTCTATTTTCCCAATGGAGGCGCAAGCTGTCATCAGCATGACTACAGCGGTAAGCATGAAAGCAGGAATTAGTCGTTTGATAGCGATAGTCATCTTTATACCTATTTTGAAAACTTCAGCTGTGTTGGAATGATGTTGGAGTCGGGGAATCGCTAAATACTCGCCATCATCCGCTGTACACCCTGTGAGAGGGTAACAATCGACGGCCAGTCATAAGCGACTATGCTCTGTCCATGGGCGAGATTGTTGCGCAATGACTCAATGCTCTTTATCGCCTTGTCAGCTTCCGACCTGGAGTTGAAGCCAATCTGCTTGAGTATCTCCGCATCAGTGAACAACACTCTCGCCTTGTCACCCAGTTGCAGACAATCGAGCAGATCACTCTGCTGAGAGATGCGCAGACGTTCTTCACACAGCGCTTCGGCTCTTCTCAGGCGCCCTGCTGAGCAGAGGTCGCGCCAGCTTTCATTCGGCCATTTTATGTGGATCGAGGCGGCAAATTCCATCTCGATGATAGTGATCATGCCAAACAGCCACATTCTGACGATGGGCTTCTCCATGTCCGCACGGGTAATCACACCAACCACTTCGTCGAGCAGCGCGAGAAAACAGTAGTCGTGCCGGGTCAGAATGAGAATAACGTCCATCAGGGATGTATCGTCATACACCATCTGGTCATGACTGAAGCTGCGGGCGCGCTGACCGCATGTTCCTGAAGTCAGGTCATCAATTCTAACATAGCCTGTAACCTGGCCACCCTTTCTAACCCCGGCAACTGCGACGGACTGCTCCTGCATCACATCCCTGACTTCAGATGAGAGCCGTTCGGCATCAAAAGAGCGCAGTAGTTCACCGACATCGCGTGCTGTAAAGACCTCTTTGAAAATTCGTTGAACACGACGCGGGGAAAAACCTCCGTGCCATGGGACTGCTCTCTCCTCATCAACCAGCATCGAACCGGGCGGATGATCCAGACCCAGTTTTCCGGAACAGCGGCATAACTCCTTGCCGGCTCTGCGCAACAGTGCTTCATCACCCTCCCCCAGCACCTCCAGCAGTGCTGACATCTCATGCAGGTAAACCCTGGCGAATTTTTCGTCATGTTTGCAGATGTCGCGCAGATTATCGATCAGGTCTGCCAGCTTGACGCTTTTTGCACGCACCGAAGCCCTGGCCAGATGCGACCTGTCAATAGCTTTCCGCGCTGCACGGTTGCCATCACCCGGTTTACTGATATCTGTCAACGCATAGACAAGGTCATGCACCTCTTTGCCGAACTGCTGTTCAATGTCATAGTGCGTGGCCGCTGTATCCTCGACCGTATCATGCAGCCAGGCGGCAGCGATCATCTCCTCGTCATCGGTGACGGATGCCACGATGTGCGCCACGGATTTCAGATGAACCTGGTAAGGCTGTTTGGTGTATTTGCGACGATGGTCGATTCGCTGGTGCGCAGCTGTTGCAAACTCTCTTGCTTGTTTGACAAGTTCACTCATTATGATTGCCGTTTACTGATAGGGATGATGCCGCTGATGGAAGAATCATAATATCTTACCTCATTTGAAAAAAAGCTATTCTTTAGCGTTTTACTGGGTTATTATATCAAGCTATTTAACACACACTTAACAAGGTAAGAAGATGAGTATTGAAATTCCCGAACGCGATGGTGATGGATATTTGCGGAGCATAGATGACTGGACACTTGAAATCGGCAAGGCGATGGCCGAGGCCGACGACTTTGAAATCACCGATGCAATGTGGGATCAGATTTTCAAAGCGCGTGAATATTACGAATCAGAAAATGTTGTGCCGCCAATTCGCAAGTTCGTCAAATATGTCGGTGTCGACAAGAAGGAGCTCTACATGCAGTGGGAAACAGGTCCCATGAAGCCGATTTCAAAATATGGCGGCCTTCCAAAACCGACCGGCTGCGTTTAAGTCGTTCTATGCGTGGCGTCTGCCGGAATGATGGTGCGTCTCTGTGGAACACTGTCCACCGATATCAGAGAGCGCATTGATATCCAGCAACTTGATATTTTTTCGTTCTACCATGAGTAATTTTTTCTCCTGGAATCTGGAGAATGTGCGGCTCACGGTCTCCACCGCCAATCCCAGGTAGCCTGCAATTTCAGCCCGTGACATGCTCAGGTTAAACTCTTTGGAAGAGAGCCCCCTGCTATGATGTCGGGAAGAGAGTGACACCAGGAAGGCGGCGACACGCTGCTCGGCGGAGTTGTTTCCCAGCAGCGCAACCATACCGCAGTCATTGTGAACCTCCTTGCTCAGAAGACGCAGCAACTGATGCTGCAACCCCGGGATATCTTCAGTCAGTTGTTCCAGCTGTTCAAAAGGCACTTCGCAGGCAGCTGTTGTTTCAAGCACGCTCGCCGTGCAGTTGTAACACCCGGAATGAATCGCTTCCAGTCCGATGATTTCACCGGGCAGAAAAAAACCAACAACATGCTCCAAACCCTCGCGATCCTCATAATAGCTCTTTACAGAACCGGATTTGACAACATAGAGGCCTCTGAAACGATCGCCCTGCTTATACAGCAGATCGCCGCGGTGGTAGGGCGTACTTCGATGAACGATGGAATCCAGTTTATCCACATCGGCTTCGGAAATCCCGACCGGAAGGCACAGACTTGAAAGATTGCATGTTTTGCAATTGGAACGTTCTTTTAATAATGAAATGATGCCGGACTCTTTTCTCATATTTTTTGTCCAGGTTAATGTTTCCCACTGCTATTTTTGCCTAAATGTGATGAAAACACAATCAACATTAGCGCAACAGCAGAATCCACCGGCAATTCGCTGTAATTCCTCCCGCCGGATTGCGATATTATTGACAATAAAGGTCCCTTTCCGAGAGACAATTGGCGATGAACAACAATGAAATTCAACGTATTTCCGTCTGGAGTCGTGCTTTGCGCATCACCCACTGGGTGATGGCAGCTGCAGTTGTGATGCTGATAGCGACAGGCTGGAGGATGGCGGGCGATCTTCTGCCGGCATCCACCCTGCAGGATGATCACTTCCTCGCTGCCGCATTTCTCATCCCCGCCTTTTTGTTGCGCATCTACCTGCTCTTTTTTGGTACGGGTACAGATCATATCAGCGATTGCGAGCCTGACATGAACCGTCTGCGCAGCGCAGTGGCGGTTCTGAAGTACTACTTCTCACTCGGCCGCAGTCCACTGCCCAACTGGTATGCGCATAATCCGCTGTGGGGGCCGCTCTATCTGCTGCTGTTTCTATTTTTTCTGATACAGATTCTCAGCGGAACATTGCAGCAAAGCCACCCCTACATTGGCATGGTCAATCTGCATGATGTTCACATCATCGGCGCCTATGTCATCACCGGCTTTAGCGTGGTTCATCTCCTCGCTGTATTTCTGCATGATCTGGGAGGAAGCGGCTCGGACATCTCGGCGATGATCAATGGCCATCGAATCTTTATTCTCAAAAAACCAGTGGCCACACAGCAATCAGGCGAGGTACAGAGTGTTTCACTGGATGAACTGAGGAGAAGCCTGAAGAACAAGATGCAGGATAACAATCGACCCTAGGGTGCAATAAGCCCGGCCTACATGGACGTAGGTCAGGGGCGTATGCAGGAGCGGAAGCTTCGCCCATTTTGCACCGGACAATGGTGCAGTTTGGTTATCTGTCATTGCGAGGGACGAAGCAATCTCAGGAAGATTGCCGCGTCGCTGAGGCTCCTCGCAATGACGGCAGTTAAGCGCGTAGGGGGCAAAACCTCCGCGCATTGATATAGCGCAGATATTGATGCGCCTCGTGCCTCGACACATCCTATGCAACATCAAGCAGACGGGGTAATTGAGAACGAAAAAGCCGCCCTTGAGGGGCGGCTTTTGAGATGGTCTGCTGAAAAATCAGATATAGAGACAGATGTCAGTCTCACCGGCAAAATCGAAGAAAGATGCTGCGCCAGCATATTCGATATCATCGATGAAATCACTGTGTTCAAATCCAAACAGATCAACTGTCATCTGGCAGGCAATGAATTTCACCTCAGCTTCCAGACAAAGGTCACGCAAATCCGGAATCGATGCAACACCATTATTTTCGATGGTCTTTTTCATCAGAGCAGTTGCAACGCTCTCATAACCGGGGATACCAGCCTGGATAATATTGGGAATATTCCAGCTGATGTTCTTGAACCAGTCTGGGCCAAAAGGCATCTTCATCGGCATGCCGGGATTGCCGAGCGGACTGACTTTTAAACCACTCAGGTCCTTGCGCACCAACTGAAGACCATAAAAGGTAAAAAAGATCTCAACCTCATAGCCAAGTGCGGCGGCAGTCGATGCCAGAATGTATGGAGGATACGCCCAGTCAAGGGTACCCTTGGTTGCAATGATGGCTAACTTCTTCTCATCCATCGATCATATCCTCTCTAGTTCTCATTGAAAATAATCTCTGGATCAGACTTTTTTCATGTAAAAGTGAAATTTGCCGCCTTCTTCCGTAGATTCCAGCAGTTCGTTTCCTGTTTGTTTGGCGAAGGCTTCGAAATCCTTCACTGAACCAGGATCAGTCGCAATGATATGCAGCACTCTGCCGGCATCCATACCATTGAGCGCTTTTTTTGCGCGCAGGATAGGCAGTGGACAGTTCAGACCACTTGCATCGAGTTCATCATCAAAATCAGACATTTGGATCTCCAAAAAAGATTCGTTGTTATTGAATAAGTACGCACTTATATTCTAAAACAGATGAAAGCACAAGTAAATCTTTCATTCAGTAATGACATCATGGATCAGGTAGACATCATAACGTGTTGTTTTACCAGTAATTGAAAAGTCAGGCCTTCTCTCTTCGACATATCCTGATCTGACGGGTCTCTTGACAACCACGCGCCGCCCGGCTGCATCGAGAGCCGCACCGAAAAGCTCGCCGACATCCTGGTCCCGGCCCACAATATCCTGAAAAATACGCATCTCCTTTTTTACCTGTGCTGATTTTTTGCGTCCGGGGAACATGGGATCCAGGTAGATGACATCCGCCATTCTGCTGTTTGATTCCAGCCAGCTGATCGCATCAGCATGCACAAGCTGCATCCGCTGTGCAATTTTGCTGGCTGTATCATCAACTGCATCCTGAGCGTGCTGCAAGCCATCCCGCAGTAATGCCGCAATGACAGCTGAGCGCTCGAGCATGGTTACCCTGCATCCAAGCGTCGCCAGCACAAAAGCATCACGGCCAAGTCCGGCCGTGGCATCGACAACCACGGGATGCGGATGTTTTTTCAGGCCAATTGCCCTGGCAAGATGCTGCCCCCTGCCTCCGCCATAGAGACGGCGATGGCGGTTTTTTCCACCGGTAAAATCGACATAGAGGGGGTTGATCTGTGGTTCAATCAGTGAACGCAGTTCCAGGTGGCGCGCTGTCTGGTAGAGCAGATAGGCATAATCACCGGCGTTATCATACAGCGGCAGCGAAACTCTCTCTGCCAGTTGGATGAGTTGCCTGGGAGATAATTGTGGTGATACTGCGACAGCGATTTTCATGAGGGAAGATGCCGCAATTTTGTTGCTGAATGACTAGCGGGGTCAAGTTTCAGACTGGACAAACATGAAAAAAACCTTGTTTCTCGCAAAGACGCAAAGACCGCAAAGGTTTTTCTTGGCGAGCTCTGCGCCTTTGCGAGAGTCATTATTGGAGTTTGATTCGTTTGTAAAGATATAGGTCACTCATGGATTACCAGAGATCATGGGGTATTTGATATAATCCTTCCCGGGAATCAGGCTGCGTTGGAAACAATTTCAAAACCGTGCTGCGCCCAGCTGATGATGCCTCCGCGCAGGTTAACAGCATTGTCGATTCCCTGCTGTTGCAGATAGCCGCAGGCGTGATAGGAACGTGCGCCGCTTCTGCAATAGAGAATCACATCCCTGTCCTTTGGGAAATCCTGCATTTTCAAAGGGATCAGATGCATCGCAAGATGTTCTGAATCAGGCAGAGTTCCCTGCGCGACCTCACCATCACTGCGAATATCATAAAGTACAAATTTTTCGTCGGCATCCATGCGGCGCTTAAGCTCTGCAGCATCAATTTCACTGACCATCATGTGGATCAATTCCCAGGCAAAATTAATAAAATAATTTTATCAGTATATATTATAATACTCTAATATACAAGCTGGGGACACTCTTGCGTAGCATGATGGAAGCTGATCATGCTAAATTTCACCCCATGTTACGAATCGGACTAATCTGATGGAATTTCTTCCCATTTTTCTGAATATTCAAGGTGAAACCTGCATTGTCGTCGGCGGCGGAGATGTTGCCACACGCAAAATCTCCCTGCTGCTGCGCGCCGGCGGCAAGGTAACGGTGATCTCTCCAGAGGTGAGTGACGCCGTTGCCGCGCTGGTAGATGGCGACAAGGTTACTCATATCAATCGCAACTGGCAGGATGTCGACCTGAAAGGCTGCAAGCTGGTGATCGCAGCAACCAGTGATGCTGCTGTTAACCGCATGGTTGTCGATGCCGCCAACATATGCGGCACCCCGGTGAATGTCGTCGATCAGCCGCAACTCTGCAGCTTCATCATGCCATCGATCATCGACCGCTCGCCCGTGATTGCTGCAGTCTCTACCGGAGGCGCATCTCCTGTGCTTGCCCGTCTGATCCGCGCCCGGCTGGAGTCGCTGATTCCAGCCGGCTATGGCCGTCTTGCCGAGCTTGCTGCAAATTTTCGCGAGCAGGTGAAACAGAAATTTTCCGATCACGATGATCGGCGGCGCTTTTGGGATAATATCCTGCAGGGCGGGGTTGCCGAGCGCGTCTTCTCAGGTCATATGGAAGAGGCGGAAGTGGTCATGAAAAAAGCACTGCGGGAAGCAAAACCCGATGCCGGCATGGGTGAGGTCTACCTGGTTGGCGGAGGCCCCGGTGATCCTGATCTGCTCACTTTTCGTGCGCTGCGCTGCATGCAGAAGGCCGATGTGGTCGTCTATGACCGCCTGGTTGCAAAGTCGATCGTCGAGATGACCCGCCGGGACGCCAAACGCATCTATGTCGGCAAGGAACGCAACAATCACGCCATGCCCCAGGAGGAGATCAACAAGCTGTTGGCGCGATTGGCAAAAGAGGGCAAGCGGGTAGTGCGCCTCAAGGGCGGCGACCCCTTTATCTTCGGCCGCGGCGGTGAAGAGATCGATACCCTTGCCGAGGAGGGGATTCCGTTCCAGGTCATTCCGGGAATTACCGCCGCAGCAGGATGCGCCTCCTATGCCGGCATTCCGTTAACGCATCGCGACTATGCCCAGTCGGTAACCTTCGTTACCGGACACCTGAAAGACGGCAGCATGAACCTCAACTGGGAACAGCTCGCCCAGCCGCAGCAAACGATTGTCTTCTATATGGGACTCAAAGGATTGCCTGTGATAACGCGTGAGCTGCAGGCGCATGGCGTCTCTGCAGATATGCCGGTAGCCCTGGTCCAGCAGGGCACCACACATATGCAGCGTGTCTTTACCGGCACACTTAAGACCATTGCGGATATTGTGGAGAAGGAGCAGCCCAAACCGCCGACCCTGATCATCATCGGCGAAGTCGTGGAGTTGCATGAGAAGCTCTCGTGGTACCAGCCGCCACACACCACCGAACAGAATTTCGTCCCTTCAGAGAACTACTGAAAAATCACTAATTGATTCGGCCTATTTGAATCAATGCACGGTTTTTTGAGAAGTTACATCAGCTCTCCTCTTCCTGAGGCCACTGTTTACCAGCCTCTTCCACCATCTTTTGCAGTTCGCCGCTGTCGTGCAGTTCCAGCGTAATATCACAGCCTCCGACCAGCTCCTTGTC
>JADWMH010000132.1 GCA_015767355.1 Gammaproteobacteria bacterium | reverse complement strand
AGGTGCTGGCGCAGATCGAGTTGTGGACCAAGGGCGATGACTACGGTCTGTCAGTCTACACATTACCCAAGCACCTGGACGAAGAGGTGGCGCGTCTGCACCTGGACAAGATTGGCGTAAATCTGACCACCCTCACAGACTACCAGGCCGGTTATATCGGCGTGGATGTCGCCGGCCCTTACAAGCCGGAGCACTACCGCTACTAGCCTCCGATTCCCTCTCCTTCCTGGAGAGGGACAATAAATAATCAACCACAGATGAACACGGATGCACACAGATATAACAACACCTATTAATCTGTGTTTATGCGTGATCATCTATGGTAAATAACAGGCCGTGTCAAGAACGGAGGACAGCTATGAAATCACAACAACAGTTTGATAAAACATTCAGTCTCGAGCTCTTTCCACCACGCACTGAACAGGGCTTTGAAAAGCTGACGGCGACCATCGCTGAGCTTTCAACACTCAAACCGCTCTACTTCTCTGTCACCTACGGAGCCGGAGGATCGACACAGGAGCGCACCTTTCAAACCATTGACTGGCTGCGTGAGCAGGGAATTGAAACAGCCCCACACATCTCCTGCATCGGCTCTGATAAATCCGAAATCGACACTATTCTGCAACGCTATCAACAGCAGGACATCAGCCGTCTGGTCGCCTTGCGCGGCGACCTCCCCTCCGGCGCCGGGCTGGGTGAACTCGATGAACTTCGCTACGCCAATGAGTTGGTGGAGCATATCCGAGAAACCACAGGAGATCACTTCCATATCGAAGTCGCCGCCTATCCGGAATATCATCCCCAGGCGACGAACCCTGCAACTGACCTGGAAAATTTCAAACGCAAGGTTGATGCTGGAGCAAATGCCGCGATCACCCAGTATTTCTACAACGCTGACTCCTATCTTTTCTTTGTCGATGCCTGTGAGAAAAGCGGACTCGACATTCCCATCGTGCCCGGCATCATGCCGATCACGAACTATACCCAGCTGGCGCGTTTTTCCGATGGCTGCGGCGCAGAGATACCCCGCTGGATACGCAAGCGCCTGGAAGCCTATGGCGATGATCTCGAAAGCCTGCGCGCCTTTGGTGAAGAGGTAGTCACATCCATGTGCCAACGCCTGCTCGACGAGGGTGCTCCAGGACTGCACTTCTACTCGATGAACCAGGTCGCTCCGACAATGCGTTTGTGGAAAAACCTGAATATCTCCTGATCGCCTTCGTGGTCAGATGACCACTCCTACGGTATGTGCAAATTCCAGACGTAGGAGCAGTCATCTGACCGCGATATGCTTTTATTGAACAATTCTGATGAAATACAACCGTATCTACCAGGATATTCCTCTTCAGTGTGACATGGAGATCACGCTCGACGCCGGCGCGACGCACCACCTCGCAAGAGTTTTGCGTTGCCGCATCGATGACCGGATCGAGCTCTTCAATGGCGACGGCTGCTCCTACACTGCAAACATCCGGGAAATCTCTAAACGCCAGACAGTCGTTAGGATCCTCTCTCAATCTACTCTCGAAGCCGAACCAACACTCGATATCCATCTCGGCCTGCCATTGTCGAAAGGACAGCGCATGGACTTTGCCATGCAGAAAGCGGTGGAACTGGGCGTCTCCGCCATCACTCCGCTGAAGACAGAACATACGGCCGTCAAATTTCCAGAGAAACGCCTGCAGCAGAAGCTGCAGCACTGGCAGCAGGTGATCATCTCCGCCTGTGAACAGAGCGGCCGCTGCCGTCTGCCGCTGCTGCATCCCCTCACCTCACTTGAAGCATGGGCACAGCAACAAACCCGCTACGGCATTGTTCTAGATCCGCAGGCTGACAACAGCCTGGCATCCCTCCCTGCCCCTGAAGAAGAGGCGATGCTGCATCTTGTTTGCGGACCCGAGGGAGGTTTGAGCAACAGTGAAATCAAGCAACTGAGACAGCATCATTTTATCCCGGTGCGCCTGGGCCCAAGGGTATTGCGCACCGAAACAGCGCCGCTGGCCGCGATCACTGCAGTACAGATTTTGTGGGGTGATTTCAGATAATCCGCAGCAATTGAAATAATTTGAACCACAGATGAACACGGATGCACACAGATATTATTACATCTCTTCATCTGTGTTTATCAGTGTGCGTCTATGGATAATTATTCGACCAACCCCACACTACCGATTCCAAAAACGACGCGCATCGTCACGGTACCTGCGCAGGGATTGCCTGCCATCTTTATCCCACTCCATGAGCAGAGCACCTGCTTCTGCTGTATTGTCAATTTGTGCGCCCTGCTGACGCCAGCGCTGCATGACATCGGCTTTTGGCAGGCCGTAGCGGCTTTTCCAGCCGGCGGAGACGATGCTGTTTTTTGCTGCCACCCGCCTGACGAAGGAGGGAGATGAGGAGGTGCGGCTACCGTGATGGGGCGTGGTGATCACATCAGCGCGTAGCAGTTCGCCATATTGCTTTAGCAGCGACTGCTCGATGCGCCTGGTGACATCACCTGTAATCAATATGCGCCCGCCTGGGTGTTCCAGCAGAAGAATGCAGGATGCATCGTTATCGTTGACTGGCTCCAGCGGCGCTTTGAGAAAACGAAAAGAGACGTCATCCCAGCGCCACGGCTCGACATCGTGACAGGATTTATGGGGAATTCCGAACTGCGTCATCTCCTGCCCGAACACGGTGCTGCGTACATCCATGCGCTTGACAAACTGCGATGCTCCACCGGTGTGGTCATTGTCGTCGTGACTCAGTACCAGCATGTCGATACGCTGGCGGGCGCGGTTGCGTAGATATGGAATCACGACAGATTCAGCCGTGTTGAAACCGCTCGGGAAGATCGGCCCGAGATCGTAGACAAGCGTGTGGCTGCTGGTCTCGATCACCACAGACTGCCCCTGCCCGACATCGAGCAGAGCCACGGCAAGATTGTCGATGCTGGTTGATTGCGGCCAAAACAGCAGCAGTGACAACGGCACACCTGCTGCTCTCCAGTACCAGCAGCGCCCCAGCAATAGCAGCAACACTCCCGCGCCCGCCAGCAGCGCCATCCACCATAAAGGAGTCGAGAGAGTGACAAGTTCGCTCTGTTTAGCCGCCATCTGCATCACATCCATGGTTGCAGCAATGCATTTCAGCACCAGCATCAGCAATGTTTCAGCTCCCGGAAAGGAGACCGCCAGCAGCATCGCCGTGATCAACACCGCGGGCACGATCACAAAGGAGAACCAGGGAACCGCGATCAGATTGACCAGCGGTCCGATCGGAGAGGCTGGAAAATCCCAGAATGCCAGCAGCGGGATCAACGCCACGAACAGGCCCGTTTGAATCGCTATCCACATTTTCCATCTGCCCCACTGCGGATAGCGTCTGATCAGCAGCAAAATCACAGTCACTGCCATGAAGGAGAGCCAGAACCCGGCAGAGAGCACGGAGCGGGGGTCGATCATCAACACCAGCAGCAGCGCCAGTGCAACCGCATCCAGCGAACTGCTGTTGCGTCGGAAGATGATTGCGAATGAAAATACCGCAGTCATCAGCAGGGCGCGCTGTGTCGGAATAGAGAACCCGGCCAGCATTGCATAGAGCGCAGCCGCCATCAGCGCGGCCCATGCACCTGCAATAGGCGATGGCAGCAACAGCGGCAAACGCCCTGCTTTTCGCCACAGAAATTCGACCAGCATCCATGCCATGTACGCGACCAGGCCAATATGCAGCCCGGAGATGGCGATCAGGTGACTGGTTCCGGTAGCGCGAAACAGCTGCCACTCCGTGTCGCTCAGGCCGCTGCGATCACCGATCAACAACGCATTCAATACCGCTCTTGCAGGTGAAGCGGGTGCATGATCCGCAATCTGCTGCCGCAGTGTCTGACGCAGCACCAGCGGTGTCAGGCCTCTCCCGGCAATCCTGCGATTATCGGTGGAGTCACGCACATATCCCCTGGCGGCGATATCGTGCTGAAACAGCCAGCGCTCGTAATCGAACCCTCCCGGATTCCTGAAGCCCCGCGGCTGGCGCAGCCTGACTTTCAAGCGCCAACGCTCCCCCCCAAGCAGCTGTACCTCATGGCTGCGCCAACTCAGTTTCACAATACCATTGAAACCGATCTCTTCTCCATCAGGCAGCCAGCTCTGCTCGACAGCAAAGAGAAAACCTGTAGATGATGCAGCATTGTCAGGCAGTGAGACCACCCTGCCCTCGACAAGCAGATCCTGACGCTCCAGATCTTCAGGCAGGATTTGTGAAAGATAGGCGGCGCCATCCACGGCAGCCCAGCAGAAGCCGGCGGCAATCCACACACAAGCAGCATGAAGATATCTTGAGCAAACCAAGCCCATCATCATCACTGCGGCAAGCCATGGCCAGGAGGGAATTGCGGAGAATTGATCCAGCAGCAGAATGCCGCAAAGAAAAGCGATTGAAATCCATCTCATGAGTAGTATCCATCTATCCTGTGTAGAAGATAGACCTCCTGCAGGGAATAATCAATATTAATAAGTGCTATAGTCAATTCATGCTGAATCTACATAAATACAACCTCATCTACTTCGCTGCTTTCCTGATCCTCCTGACCTTCACAGGATGCAATACAGCCAGCGGCGCCGAAACGGAAACCGACAACCCACCCGCCATCGAGTTTGACCCCGCCCTCCCCTGGTTGAATGTCTCCCGCCCACTGACCCTGGCAGATCTCAAGGGCAAGGTAGTCATACTGGATTTCTGGACATATGGCTGTATCAACTGCATCCACGTGCTGGAAGATCTGAAACGCCTGAAGCACAAATACGGCGACCAGATCGCCATTATCGGTGTGCATACGCCAAAATTCGATAATGAGAAGAATATAGAAACCTTGCGGCGCATCGTCGTTCGCTACGATGTCGACCATGCGGTGGTTAATGACGTGAAATCCAGGCTGGGCAGACTCTACGGAATGCGCGCCTGGCCCACGCAGTATGTGATCGATCCTGAAGGAGGCGTACTCGGCAAGGTCGTTGGAGAGGATAATTATGAAATTTTCGATAAAACGATCAAAAAACTCCTGAAAAAACATGCCGCGATAATCGATAAAAGGCCCCTGCCAATTTCGCTGGAAAAAGATAAGCTCAAAGCATCACTGCTGGCTGCGCCAGGAAAAATCGCCGTATCCGACCGATATGTCGCCATCAGCGATACTCTGCATCATCGCATTATTCTCGCCTCCCACAATGGCAAGATCAAAAAAATCATCGGCGGAAAATCTTCAGGCTTTAGCGACGGCGCCTATGCAAGAGCTCGTTTCAAGTCTCCGCAAGGCCTGGCCTTTTCAGGCCGCGGGTTGTATGTTGCCGATACAGGCAATCACTCCATTCGATTTATTGACCTTGCAGCAGAGAAGGTCTCAACCGTGGCCGGGAATGGAAAAAATGAAGTTCACCGCGGTCGCAAATATGCAGCTAAAAAAATCGGTTTGCGATCACCATGGGGGCTTGCCCTTAAGGAGTCGCAACTCTATATCGCCATGGCTGGCATTCACCAGATATGGCGTCTTGACCTGAAGAAAAAAACCATCGGACCCTATGCAGGCAGCGGCCGGGAGGGCATCAGCGACGGCTCGCTGAAGCGCTCGAGCTTCAGTCAGCCCAGCGGCCTGTCGTTCACCGGGGATCTGCTTTATGTCGCAGATGCCGAAGATTCAGCGCTGCGGCGAATTGATACAGGCAAACAGCAGGTGGAAACCCTGGCCGGCACGGGTCTGTTCGATTTTGGCGACCGTGATGGCACGCTGGAAAAGGCAGAGTTGCAGCATGTTCTCGGCGTCGCTGTTCTGGATAAAGAGCACATCTTTATTG
>JADWMH010000131.1:1939-5853 GCA_015767355.1 Gammaproteobacteria bacterium | reverse complement strand
TTGAGAAATTACGATATCTGTGTGCATCTGGTGTAAACTTATTTGGAGTATCAGATGATTTGAAACAGGAGGTTTCAGTGAAAAATCGATGGATCTACATGCAACTCTCGGGCTTTCAGCCCTATAACTTCATTTCTGAAGTCATTGAGCGCTTTCCAACATTATTCCAAAAAAAAGTTTGGCAGACTCATGACATGAGCCACCTGCTGTGCCATAATACAGAACATATAGAGAACACCACTCATCTCAAAGGGGAAGACTAATGGACGACAATCGTAAAAAAGCACTGGCGGCCGCACTGACTCAGATCGATAAGCAGTTTGGCAAGGGGTCGGTGATGCGCATGGGTGATACCGCCGCATTTAATATTGAATCAATCTCGACCGGGTCGCTGGGACTGGATGTTGCGCTGGGCATTGGCGGGGTGCCTAAAGGGCGGGTGGCTGAGATCTATGGGCCGGAATCCTCAGGCAAGACCACATTGACCCTGCACATTATTGCGCAGGCGCAGAAACAGGGCGGTACCGCTGCCTTTGTCGATGCCGAGCACGCACTCGATCCCTCCTATGCAGAGAAACTGGGCATCAACATGGATGAACTGCTGGTGTCACAACCGGATACCGGTGAGCAGGCGCTGGAAATCACCGATATGCTGGTGCGTTCAGGAGCCGTCGACGTCGTGGTGATCGACTCGGTTGCTGCACTGACGCCGCGCGCAGAGATCGAAGGCGAGATGGGCGATACCCATGTCGGTTTGCAGGCGCGATTGATGTCACAGGCGCTGCGCAAACTCACAGCCAATATCAAACGCACCAACTGCCTGGTTATCTTTATCAACCAGATCAGGATGAAAATCGGCGTCATGTTCGGCAGTCCAGAGACCACCTCGGGCGGCAATGCCCTTAAGTTTTATGCTTCGGTGCGACTGGACATTCGTCGCATCGGCGCCATCAAGAAGGGTGATGAGATTGTGGGCAATGATACCCGCGTCAAGGTAGTTAAAAACAAGGTGGCGCCCCCGTTTAAACAGGTCACCTTTGAAATCCTCTACGGTGAAGGGATATCCCGCGAGGGCGAGCTGATTGACCTTGGCGTGCAGCATGGCTTCATCGAAAAATCCGGATCCTGGTACAGCCAAGGCGGCAACAGGATAGGACAGGGTAAAGAGAACGTGCGTAACTTCCTGAAGGAGAATCCTCAGATCGCCGATGAGATCGAAGCAGGCGTGCGTGCCAAGCTGCTTCCGGAAAAGCAGCCGGCAGAGGGTGAGCCCGAGGCACAAGCCCCGCAAACTCTCTCTGCAGGTGCAGGAGGTTAATATTGACTGACCTGCAGGAGGCAGAGCAGGCCGCAATCCGTCTGCTGGCTCCCCGCGAGCATTCGCGGTTGGAGCTGAGGCGTAAATTACTGAAACGTGATCATGCGCCTGACGTCATCGAGGAGGTCCTGCAGCGTCTTGAAGAGCATGGGCTGCTCAGCGAAGAGCGTTTTGTTGAGCAGTATATTGCCATGCGCAAAAGAAAAGGCTATGGACCGGTGCGTATCCGTCAGGAGCTGCGTGAACGCGGCATCAACGATATCATGATCCATGAGTGGGTTGATGAGCGTGATGACGAATGGCGGGTGAACATGAAACAGGAGGTTGAAAAAAAATTCAGCGTACTGGTTACTGCGGAGTATAAAGAGCAGGCGAGACTTGCACGTTTTCTTGAATACCGTGGTTTCCCAAACCACATGATTCGCGACTACCTGTTTCAAGATTAATTGAAAACAAAGTTTGCAGTCGTCAGTTGTCAGTTTGCAGCAAGACAAGAAAAGACAAGAAAAGACGAGAAAAGACGAGAAAAGACGAGAAAAGACGAGAAAAGAAAGTTTCCAGCAAAATTACGCTAGCACATAAATGCATAAATAACTATCATCAGATACACCCAAAAAAACCCCGTCATTCCGGCATGTTTTTAGCCGGAATCCATGCGTATTCACCTGTAAGTGGATGATTCTATGGATCCCGGACTTCGCCGGGATGACGTGTTTTGGTCTACTGATAGATATTTAAGCATCGTTATACTAGCAGTTGTCAATGATGTAATTAGAATTTTTGCCAACTGCCAAAACTGCCAACTGTTCTGATCTTGTGACTCAAGTTGCGGAGAACGCAGCAATAATCAACAAAACACTATAATTTCCCCCATTTTTACACTCCATGCGTGACATGTGCGCATATCCCGCATAATATGCTCTTTTTCCGGGAATTTTACTTCCACACCGCATGAAGACTAGCGCTGAAATACGACAGGCATTTCTTGATTATTTTGCCGGGAAGGGACACCAGGTTGTCGACTCCAGTTCGCTGGTGCCGCACGATGACCCCACGCTGCTGTTTGTCAATGCAGGCATGGTGCAATTCAAGGATGTATTTATCGGACGTGATAAACGCTCCTATACGAAAGCCACCAGCTCGCAGCGTTGTGTGCGCGCCGGCGGCAAGCATAACGACCTTGAAAATGTGGGTTACACGGCACGTCATCATACTTTTTTCGAGATGCTGGGGAACTTCAGCTTTGGAGACTACTTCAAACGTGAAGCGATCCACTATGCCTGGGAATTCCTCACACAAACATTGGCGCTCCCCCCTGATAAACTGTGGATTACCGTCTATACAGAGGATGACGAGGCAGCGGATATCTGGATCAATGAGATCGGCGTCGATCCACAGCGGTTGTCGCGCTGCGGGGAGAAGGACAACTTCTGGTCTATGGGTGATACCGGCCCCTGTGGTCCCTGCACAGAGATATTCTTTGATCACGGTGAAGAGATCTGGGGCGGTCCGCCGGGGACTCCTGAAGAGGATGGTGATCGCTATATCGAGATCTGGAACCTGGTGTTCATGCAGTACGACAGGGATGCAGATGGCAACCTGACACCCCTGCCGAAACCATCCGTTGATACCGGCATGGGACTCGAACGCCTGGCTGCAGTGATGCAGAATGTGCACTCAAACTATGAGATCGATCTGTTCCAGCATTTGATTGCCGCAGCTGCCGATGCCACGGGTGTTGATGACATCGAGGCAAAATCACTGCGCGTGATTGCCGACCACATTCGCTCCACATCGTTTCTCATCGTTGACGGCGTGCTCCCCTCCAATGAAGGACGCGGCTATGTTCTGCGGCGTATTATTCGCCGCGCCATTCGTCACGGCTATCAGCTGGGGCAGAAACAGCCGTTTTTTTATATGCTGGTGAACGCACTCGATGATGTGATGGGCGAGGCCTACCCCGAGCTGCGCAGGGCCAAATCTCAGGTCAAAAAGATTCTCAAAGTCGAAGAACTGCGTTTTGCAGAGACCCTTGAACAGGGGATGAAGATCCTCGATGAGGAGATTGCAGAACTGGACAACGCAATCATTCCCGGCGAAGTTGTATTTCGTCTCTATGATACCTATGGTTTTCCTGCTGATCTGACGGCAGATATTGCACGTGAACGCGATCTCGAAGTCGATATGGCCGGATTTGAGACCGCCATGGAGCAGCAGCGGGAACGTGCGCGCGCAGCAAGTAATTTCGCGGCAGATCAGAGTTTTCAGGTTGCACTGGAGGGCCATACCAGCTTCACGGGGTATGAGCAGTTGCAGCAGCAGAGCAACGTCACGGCGCTCTACAAAGAGGGTGAATCCGTCGACCGGCTGGGTACGGGTGAGCCGGGTATCGTGATTCTCGACAACACCCCGTTCTATGCCGAGTCAGGTGGACAGGTCGGTGATCGGGGTATTCTGGTGGCCGAGCAGGACGGGGTGTTTCTGGTTGCGGATACGCGCAAACAGGGCGGCGATGTCTTTGGTCATATTGGTCATATCGAGAGTGGCGAACTGCATGTCGGCGACAGCGTCGATGCACATGTCAACAGAGAGTTGC
>JADWMH010000131.1:0-1929 GCA_015767355.1 Gammaproteobacteria bacterium | reverse complement strand
CATGCTGCATTGCGGCAGATCCTGGGGGATCATGTGCAGCAAAAAGGGTCGCTGGTGAATGCAGAGCGGCTGAGATTTGATTTCTCCCATTTTGAACCATTGACGCGAGCGCAGCTGCAGCGAGTGGAGCAGCTCGTGAATGCTCAGATTCGGGCCAATAATCCTGCGCAAACGCAAGTTATGTCACTGGATGACGCAAAAGCTTCGGGTGCGATGGCGTTGTTCGGAGAGAAATATGCCGATGACGTGCGTGTGCTGCGCCTGGGGGATTTCTCAGTGGAGCTCTGCGGCGGTACGCATGTGAACGCTGCCGGTGACATTGGGCTTTTCAGGATCACCAACGAAACCGGTATCGCGTCAGGAGTGCGCCGCATCGAGGCAGTCACCGGCGCCAGGGCAGTCGAGCTGATCGAGGAAGAACAGAGCCAAATTCTGGATCTTGCCGATATGCTGAAAACAGGCAGGGATGATCTCACTTCCAGAGTGGCTCAGCTGCTCAACGGCAATCGTGAACTGGAAAAGGAGCTGGAGAAGCTCAAGTCGCAGCTTGCCGTCACAGCCGGAAGTGATCTTGCATCACAGGCCGTTGAAATTGCCGGTGTGAAAGTGCTCGCTGCAAAACTTGATGGCGCAGACGCAAAGAGCCTGCGCAACACTCTGGATCAATTGAAGAACAAACTTGGTACAGCAGTCATCCTGCTGATTGCAGTCAATGGCGACAAGGTGACTCTGATCGCCGGTGTCACCAGGGATATTACCGGCAGGTTCAAGGCAGGCGACCTTGTCAAAGCAGCTGCAGAGAAGGTCGGAGGAAAAGGCGGTGGGCGTCCCGACATGGCGCAGGCTGGCGGCAGCAATCCCGAAGGGGTTCCGCAGGCGCTGCAGCTGGTGGAAACATGGGTTGCTGATAAGGCGGCACAATAATAGAACAAAAGACTATGGCACTGATTGTTCAAAAATATGGCGGCACTTCGGTAGGCACGGCAGAACGTATCCACGCCGTTGCCGGGAAGATCAAGGTCTATGTCGAGCGTGGCGACCAGGTTGTCGTTGTAGTTTCCGCCATGTCCGGTGAGACCAATCGGCTGTTGACTCTTGCCAATGAGATTACAGATGCGCCAAGCGTGCGTGAGCTGGATGTACTGCTTACAACCGGGGAGCAGGTTACCATTGCACTGCTCTCCATGGCGCTGCATCACGCGGGTATAAAAGCACGCTCCTATACGGGTGGACAGGTGCGCATCCTCACTGACAGCGAGCATTCAAAGGCGCGCATCCGTGATATCGATGATCAGCGCGTGCGCGCAGATCTGGATGCAGGTCATGTTGTCGTCGTGGCCGGATTCCAGGGGGTCGACGAGCAGGGCAATATTACAACTTTAGGACGCGGTGGCTCAGACACCACGGCTGTCGCCATGGCCGCAGCCCTGCGTGCCGATGAGTGCCAGATCTTTACCGATGTGGATGGCGTCTATACAACTGATCCGCGTATCGAGCCTAAAGCCCGCAAACTCGATCGCATCACTTTTGAAGAGATGCTGGAGATGGCCAGTCTGGGCTCGAAAGTGCTGCAGATCCGTTCGGTCGAATTTGCAGGGAAATACAATGTCCCGCTGCGTGTACTCTCCAGTTTTGAGGAGGGGGGAAGCGGCACCCTGATTACTTTTGAGGATGAATCTGTGGAACAAGCCAAAATTTCCGGTATTGCATTCAATCGTGATGAAGCCAAGCTGTGGATCAAGGGAGTTCCCGACCAGCCGGGTGTCGCGCATCAAATTGTCGGCCCTGTTGCGGCGGCCAATATCGAAGTCGATATGATTATCCAGAATATTGCAGAGGACGATACAACGGACTTTACCTTCACGGTACATCGCAATGACTATGAGAAGGCGTTGCGCATTCTTGAGCAAACTGCGGCAGAATTAGGCG
>JADWMH010000023.1 GCA_015767355.1 Gammaproteobacteria bacterium | reverse complement strand
AAGGGGCATATCGTCAACTCAATCAATATTCCCATCAACAGCTTTAAAAACCAGATCAAACAACTCGAAAAACACAAGAACAAACCTGTGATTGTCAGCTGCCGATCGGGCAGCCAGAGTCAGGCTGCCTGTCGCGACCTGCGCAAATCCGGATTTGAACAGACTTACAACCTTAGAGGCGGCATCATGGCCTGGCAAAGCGCCAATCTGCCCCTCTCCAAAGAGAAATAATAGCTATCATGAGCGACAACAAAGAGACAGAAAACCAAACAGCCGCCGAAGCGCCTGCACAGGAAGCACAATTCAAGCTGCAGCGCATCTATTGTAAAGACATCTCCTTTGAAACCCCTAACTCGCCATCCATGTTTCTTGGCGAGTGGAAACCGCAGATGGATTTACAGCTCAATACCGGGATGCAGAAGCTGGATGATGACAATTATGAAGTCGTGCTGACAGTCACCGTTACCGTAAAAAGCGGCGGCAAAACAGCCTTTCTGGTAGAAGTCCAACAGGGAGGCATCTTCAATATCATCGGCGTTCCTGAGGAGCAGATGAGTCCGGTTATCGGCATTACCTGTCCAAATATTCTGTTCCCGTATGCCCGTGAAGCGATATCCGATCTTGTCAATCGCGGCAGCTTCCCGCAACTGCTGCTGGCGCCCGTCAATTTTGAGGCCATCTATGCCCAGCAACAGGCTCAGCAACAGGCCGGCAGTGAAGCAAAACATTAAATCGATTGCTGTTCTGGGAGCCGGTTCCTGGGGGACTGCGCTCGCTATATTACTGGCTAAAAATGGTATTGAGGTCCATCTGTGGGGGCACGACGAAGAGATTCTCGTGCTTCAGCAGCAGCGTGAGAACAGCCATTTTCTACCTGGAATCCCCTTCCCTGACAAATTGCAGCCGGAACCATCACTGCAAAAGGTTCTCGACGCCAGCGATGAAATCCTGATTGTTGTTCCCAGCCACGCATTTCGTGCGGTGCTCAATCAGATCGCTGAAATCTGTACGCCGAAGAGCATCTGCTGGGCAACCAAGGGTTTTGACCCGCAAAGCCGGCGTCCCCTGAGCCTGGTAGCCCATGACATCTTTCCACTGGCAGAACTCGCCGTGCTCTCCGGCCCGACTTTTGCAGTCGAAGTTGCACAGGGCCAGCCTACAGCAATCACTGTCGCTGCAACCAGCGAACGCTATGCAGAACGCCTTGCAGCAGCACTGCAAAGTGACTCCTTCAGAGCCTATACCAGTTATGATCTGATTGGTGTGCAGGTTGGCGGCGCAATCAAAAACATCATGGCCATTGCAGCCGGTCTTTCCGATGGATTGGGATTTGGCGCTAATGCCCGCGCCGCTTTGATCACACGCGGACTGGCTGAGATCACCCGCATCGGCAAGGCGCTGGGAGCGCATACAAACACATTCATGGGGCTTACAGGCCTCGGTGACCTGACCCTTACCTGCACCGATGACAAGTCACGAAACCGCCGCATGGGCCTGGCGCTGGCCAGAGGCCTCAAGGTAGAGCAGGCGAGAGAGGAGATTGGTCAGGAAGTGGAAGGCGTACATGCCGCCAAGGAGACCTGGCTGATGGCGCAGGAACTAGACGTGGATATGCCGATCACCCACCAGGTCTACCGTATTCTCTACGAAGACCTGGATCCAAGGGTGGCTGTCAAAGAGTTGCTGCATCGCCGCCAGAAGGCCGAGCCTGAATAATCACTTCTCAAAAAATCCGCACGTCCGACCGGGCATTTATCAATGCGCCAATAGAGTGTCGACATTTTAAAAGACTTTTAGCCGTAGGATGGCAACCATCACGGCATCATCTTCATCGGGCGCGCCATCTGGCGGGTGTTTTCACGCATCACGCTGACGCTGCCAGCCATGCTGCCGGAACGATGATCGATGTTGCTCATGCCGGCGCTCATCAGCGCCATCTCCTGCTCCATCAAGCCTATGCTACCGGTAATATTGTGCATAGACCCCGTCACGCTACCCATGGATTCTGTCAGGGAACCCATATTTTGTTCGATCTTGTCCATATGCTCCATATGACCTGTGAAGACTTCCATCTTATTAGTGATGGAAGTCATATCCCCGTCTACGACAATCAAATTTTTATGCATGGAATCCATATTATCGACGATGCCATTAAACCCCTGTGACAGCACGTAGATATAGTAGACATTGAATATCGCAATGATGGCAATGATCAGTGAAACGACAATAATGATCGCATCGGTGACGCGGAAGTGGCGTTGCCGCTCATCGAGATGCAGTTGGGTCTCCCGTCCCAGACGGCCAATGACCCGGATCCAGACGCGTCTTGAATCTTCAGTCATACACTCTCTCCTGTCCGATAACTCTGATCATAATGTCATCTGATTCCTGAGATCATGGAAAAGGGAAGATTTTGTTCAGGGTTCTCGAAGGCTTGCCCATCCTGTGAATATCCCTGCTCATATTAACGACCTCAATATCCATTAGATTCATAGTCATCGAGATATTGTCAACATTATTGCGCACTCCGCTAACGTGGCCGCTGATGCCATAAACAGCATTCTGCATGCTGTTCATATCCGACACGATGGAATTCATGCTCTCCTTCATCACATCAGTCTGGATATCAATGCTCTCCAGCAGAGCAACCTGATTCCCCATCGTATCGACATATCGGTTCATATTCGCCATCTGCGCCGAAATCTCAGTGAAATGAGTATTCATATTGCTGACGACGCTGGAGATCCGGTTGATTTGTGATGACAGGACCAGCAGCAGCACCAATATGGAGACCGCAATCAGGCCAAGAATAATAATACCGGCCTGTACTGTATAGTTAAGCCGTGTACCCAGCCTGTTCTTGGTGCTGATCTGGCTGAGAATAATGCCTTCGAACGAGCTGACAGCTCGCATGAACTGCTGATCAAGAATCTCATCGTCTTCACTTATACCCAGCTTGGGGTGATCATCACTCAATTGGGAAGTCTCCTTCAATATATAATCAGATTCTAACCTATACGGCAACAATTCTGTAAGAAGAAATGTAATAAAACTGTTACACAGGACTCAAGTAAATGCCTTTTTATTGATTCCTCTTGTAATCAACTGCGTTCCAAGCAGCGACAAAATCACATAGGAGGCAAAAAACAGCAATCCAACCTGCACTTCCGCCTCGGTAAGATCCTGGCCGCTATTGGCGAAGTAGGCCACAAGAATGGCAACCACAAAGACATCCGCCATGGACCACTTTCCCATATGATGCCCCAGATCCAGCCCTTTTTTAAACAGATGGTGCTCATGGTTCCACCAGGTAACGCCGACCAGCAGCGTCTTCAACAGGGGCACGATCACGCTGAAGACAAACAGCAGCACCGCCAGCCATAGGTTGCCGCTGTGCCTGAGCGTTTCAATGGTGCTGAGGATGCCTTTGGATTTAAACTGAAACACCGTCTCTCCCAGCACGGGAAGCTCCTTGCTGGCCTCGACCGAAAGTATCGGTGTGCTCAAGCCAACAGCCAGGGCCACCAGTGCAACCAGCAGCATCGCATAACCCACATCCAGAAGACTTCGATTCAGAGACCACACCATCAGCAATATCAGTGCTGCAACACTAAAAAAAGCGATGCTGGTAATTGTGATCGAATCATCATAGGCCTGCCGCAGCTGCTGATGCTGCTGGAGCTCTTCAAGTTTCTCCGAGTAGCCGTCATAGAGCCCGAGGGTGATCATCTCCAGGATGTGGCGCCCTGTATTCTCAACGCGCGTCCCTGCCTCGAGCTGCTGAATGATAAACAGGGTTTCACGCTCATAGGCATGCGCCTGTTCCCAGGTTTTCCAGGCGCAGAACAGCAGCAGTAAAAATAGTAATGACTGGACAATCCAGTGCAGAACGCTTTTCATTAGGAAAATGTCAGTTCTCAATAAGTCTGTGAATGCCGTCATTGCGAGGGAGCCTAAGCGACCGCGGCAATCTTGGGAGCCTTCAATCCAATCAATATATCACAGCGCTTTTTTTATCGACTGATTAAGAAAGATCGGAATGTATCGAAGAGATGGGGGTTTGGGGGAAGGGAATAGCAAAATTAAGCTATAACCTATTGATAATTCCCCCTTCCCCCATAGAAAAACTTGAAAGGGAGTTCTGATTGAAACGCAAAGCGGTTCGATCAGGGCTTCCTTAATGTAGAATAGGCGCTGTTGATTATCAGGAGAGCCTGCTTGTGCGTATGACCCCGGAGGAGTTCAGATCCTCACCAGCAAAAAGGATCACCCTGCTCGGCATGTCTGGCGTTGGGAAAACACGCCTCTCATCGCTGCTGCCCAGGGATCAGTGGTACCACTACTCCGGTGACTATCGTATTGGCAGCCACTATCTGGATGAACCGATCCTGGATAATATCAAACGCAAGATGATGCACATCCCGTTTCTGCGCGACCTGCTGCGTTCCGACTCCATCCATATCAACAACAACATCAGTTTTGAAAACCTGCACCCTGTTTCCTCATTCCTCGGAAAGGTAGGTGATCCGGACAAGGGAGGTCTGTCACTGACGGAGTTCCAGCGCCGTCAGCAGCTGCACCATGACGCAGAGGTGGCTACGATGCTTGATGTTCCCCGTTTTATCGAGAAAGCCAGAGTCGTGTATGACTACACAAACTTCATCAATGATGCAGGCGGCAGCCTGTGTGAACTGGATTCTCCACAAGTGGTGGAAACACTGGCCGATCACACGCTGATACTCTACATTCGCGCCACCAGGAGTGACCGGGAACGGCTTATCGAGCGTGCGATCTCGGATCCCAAACCGCTCTACTACCCCCCGGATTTTCTGCTGCAGAGACTCAACGAATATCGCCGGCAGCAGCATATCGACTACGTGGCGATGATCGATCCGGATGACTTCTCCCGCTGGGTATTTCCGCAGCTGTTCGAGAGCCGCATCCCCCGCTATGACGCCATTGCCGCGCAATATGGCTACACCATCTCCAGTGAAGAGGTTTTCGATCTGCACACGGAAGATGATTTTCTGCAGCTGGTTGAACGCGCACTCCAGTGGGAGAAACACTGATGCCACTGGTCGCACACACCAATCTACCTACATTTGATCGCCTCAAAAACGAGGGATTTGAAGTACTCTCCTGTGAACGCGCCAGGGATCAGGACATACGCGAGCTGCATGTCGGGCTGCTGAACATGATGCCGGATGCCGCCCTGGCGGCAACAGAGCGCCAATTCTACCGCCTGATTGCACGCAGCAACCTGATCGCCCAGTTTCATATTCACCCCTTTACTCTTGACGCCCTGCCGCGTAGTGAAAAAGCAGCACAGCATATTGCAGACTACTATGAGAATTTCACGACAATTCAGGAGCTGGGCCTGGACGCACTGATTATTACCGGCGCCAATGTGACGCACCCGAATCTTGCTGACGAGAGCTTCTGGGAGCCGCTGGCCGGGGTGATCTCATGGGCATATGAGTATGTCACCTCGACACTCTGCTCCTGCCTCGCCACACACGCCGTGGTTGATCACTTTTACGGCATCAATCGCTATCACCTCGGATTCAAACGCTGGGGTGTGTTTGAACACAGGGTTACCATGCACGACCACCCGCTGGTGCAAACGATCAACAGCCGCTTTGACGTGCCCCACTCCCGCTTTAACCAGATCGACAGGCAACAGCTCGAGGAGGCCGGCCTGCGCGTTCTTGCCGAGAGTGATACAGCAGGCGTACATCTCGCCGTCAGCCCCGATCTCTTCCGCCAGGTCTTTTTTCAGGGACATCCGGAATACGACATCAACAGCCTGCTAAAGGAGTACAAGCGTGAAGTCGGACTCTATTTCAATGGGAAGCGCCACTCTTATCCACCCTTTCCCGACAACTATCTCAGCATGCATGCTCAGGCGATACTCAACGAATATCGGGAGCATGCAGAAGAGTCGCAGCAACATGGCGAGCCTCTGCCGGAGTTTCCCGAAGCCCTGATCATCCCGATGCTCGATATCACCTGGCGCGACACCGCCAAGGCCGTGGTCAGCAACTGGCTTGGAATAGTTTATCAGATCACCAACAAGGAGCGCAGCAAGCCCTTTATGGAGGGCATCGATCCAAATGACCCGCTGGGACTCAAATGATCTGCCGCCATCAAAATACCATTGCGTCTGACTACACTCATAGGATGCTGCTGAGCTTGCGAAGCGCATCAATCGCTCCCCCTGATGATCAGATTTGAAAACGTCTCCCTGCAACGCGGCGTCAAGCTGCTGTTTGAAGAGGCCTCCCTGGCGATCCATCCCGGCCAGAACGTCGGCCTGACAGGCCGCAACGGCACCGGAAAATCAAGCCTCTTCGCGTTGCTGCTGCAGCAATACCCAACAGATGCCGGTGAAATCTCTCTTCCCGGAGGATGGGTCATCGCTCATGTCGCACAGGAGACTCCAGCGACAACCAGCAGCGCTCTTGACTATGTGCTCGATGGCGATGAGGAGCTGCGCCTGCTGCAAACAGAGCTTGAGAACACCACGGACGGCGGCCACCTGGGGGAACTGCATGCCAGGCTCGATGCCATCGACGGCTACCGCGCCGAATCACGCGCCGCCAGGCTGCTTCACGGACTGGGGTTTCAGAGTGAAGAGATCAGGCAAGCCGTCAGCAGTTTTTCCGGAGGCTGGCGCATGCGCCTCAATCTGGCGCGCGCTCTGATGTGCCGTTCGGATCTATTGCTGCTTGACGAACCAACCAATCACCTCGATCTGGATGCCGTAATGTGGCTGGAAGAGTGGCTGCGTAAATACCAGGGAACCCTGCTGCTGATCTCCCATGACCGCGACTTTCTCGACTCCGTATGCAAGCACATTCTCAATATCGAACACCAGCGGTTAACGCTCTACACCGGCAACTACAGCTCCTTCGAAAAAGTCCGCGCCGAGCGTCTTGCCAATCAGCAGGCCGAACATGAGAAGCAGCAGCGCGAAATGGCGCACATGCAACAGTATGTGGATCGCTTTCGCGCCCAGGCCACCAAGGCAAAGCAGGCCCAGAGCCGGCTCAAGGCGCTGCAGCGCATGAAGTTGATCTCCCCGGCGCATGTCGACTCGCCCTTTCACTTCAAATTTCTGGTCCCTGAACATCAGCCTGACCCCCTCTTGACCATGGAGGACGTTTCTACCGGTTATGCAAAAGGCGCTCCGGTGGTCCAGGATCTGAACCTCAATATTCATGCCGGTGACAGAGTCGGCCTGCTGGGACCTAACGGCGCCGGCAAGTCGACGTTCATCAAGCTGCTGGCGCGGATGCTGCCTGCGCTCAGTGGGCAATTGACGCAGGCAAAGGAGTGTAACATCGGCTATTTTGCCCAGCACCAGGTGGATCAGCTCAATACCGAACATACGCCGCTTGACCACCTGCGCCAGCTGAATCCTCAAGTCAGCGATCAGCAGGGAAGGAATTTTCTGGGTGGTTTTGGTTTCCAGGGTGAGCGTGCTCTCGATATTGTCGCACCCTTCTCCGGAGGAGAGAAGGCGCGGCTGGCACTGGCGCTGATTGTCTATCAACGCCCGAATCTGTTACTGCTGGACGAGCCGACCAACCATCTCGATATCGAGATGCGCCAGGCGCTGGTGGAAGCACTGCAGGAGTTTCAGGGAGCGATGCTGATTGTTTCGCACGACCGCTTCCTGCTGCGTGCAACCTGTGATCAACTATGGCTGGTCGATGATCAGCGTCTCCTCGATTTCAAAGGGGATCTGGACGATTATCGCCGCTGGCTGGCCAACCGTGACAACAGCAGCAATGCTGAAGAGTCACGACAGGATGGCGCCAACGCATCTTCCCGCAAGGATAAAAAACGCCAACAGGCGCAGCAGCGCCGGCAACTGCAGCCATTGAAGAAAAAAGCCGGTAAGCTCGAGGCAAGCGTGGAGAAGCTGCAGCAACAGAGTGAAGCACTGGAGGAGCAGCTGGCAGACAGCGGCATTTACCAGGAGCAGCGCAAACAGGAACTCAAGCAACTGCTCGAAGAGAAAGGAGGCATTGACTCCGAGTTGGCTGAGACCGAAGAGAGATGGATGCAAGCCATGGAAGAGCTGGAAGCAGCACAGCAGACCTAAAAACTTAGTAATTACTCAGCATATGAGGGAGCGTCACTGCTATCAGGCATACCTACCGGAAAATGTCGTAAATATGGCATCTGCCGCACATGGATGTGCCAATGCCGTGATTGCATGGATGCAAAAGAACGGCCATGCCTCCAACGTTTCCTTTAGATATACCTGATAACAGCGACTTATTAACTTATTTGACAAGATGCTGAATAGTTACAAAACTTAAAACCTTTCACTTCGTCAACAATGTATCGCTACCGCCGCAGTGATTCCCCGCCGCTTCTTCACTCTGCGGAGTTCTCCTGAGGAAAGCTTTATATGCGGAGGTGCAGCCCAGGGGCACGACGATCATGGTCAGCGGCACGGCCACGATTGGCCCGAACAGCAGTGAAACCGCCATGCCTTCGAAGATTGGATCAAAAATAATCGCTACAGCGCCCGCCATCATGGTCAGATCCGTGACCCAGATGGGACGCATGCGTATCTGCCCGGCTGAAACCACCGCCTCCCGAACGGGAACTCCTCTGTGTACCTCGTTGCGCGCAAAATCTACCAGCAGAATCGAGTTGCGCACCTCGATGCCCGCCAGCGCAATAAAGCCGATCATAGAGGTCGCGGTAAACTCCGCTCCCATAAGCCAGTGTCCGGGGATGATGCCGATCAGTGTCAGAGGAATGGGAGCCATGACTATCGCCGGATGAATGAAATTGCCGAATTCCCACACCAGCAGGATATAGATCAAAATCAGTGCGGCGGCAAATGCAATGCCCATATCGCGGAATGTTTCATAGGTGACGACCCACTCGCCGCTCCACTCAAATCCTGATACGGCATCATCCTTCGGAGCCCCGGTGAGGGTGCCGCTGATCTCAACCCCGTCAGGCGCCTGGTAGTGATTGAGCGCCTCCTCAACCGACATCATGCCGTAGATAGGCGCACCCAGCCTACCCTCCATCTCACCCACGACATACTCCATAGGGCGCAGATCCTTATGGTAGATGATGGTATCCTCGGCCACTTTGATGAATCGTCCGACTTCCGACAGCGGGATGTTGGCTCCGTTTTCGGTCGGAATCGGCAATGTGGTAAGCCGGCTGATTTCCGCCCTGACTGAGAGCGGCAGCTGAATGACAAGGTAGGTCGGCTCCAGTTCGCGACTGCGCTTCACATCACCCAGCTTATAGCCGCCCATGGCCATCGCCAGATTTCTGTTGATACTCTCGACAGAGACGCCGCGGCGTGTCGCCTTCTCAGTATCCACTTCAAAATGCCAGCGCTCGGAAACATCCGCCATATAGGTATCGACATCAACCAGGTTTGGCGCATCGATGAATATCTGCTCCATATCCCTGGCAACCTGCTGGCGCGTCTCATGATCCGGACCATACACCTCGGCAACCATGGTCTGCAGCACAGGCGGACCGGGAGGCATCTCGACGACGGCAATTTTGGCGCCAAAGCGTCCGGCAATCGGCGTCAGCAAGTTGCGCACCGACTCGGAGATCTCATGGCTGCTGCGCTGACGCTCTCTTTTGTCCAGCAGCATCACCTGGATATCCGCCTGCCATGGCTCTGCGCGGAGGTAGTAGTGACGCACCATGCCGTTGAAGTTGTAGGGTGAAGCTGTGCCGACGTAGGTTTGCATCGCGGTCACCTCGGGAACACTGCGCAGTGCGTCAGCCAGATGTGAAGTAAAATTTGCCGTATCCGGCAGGGTCGTCCCTTCCGGAAGATTGATCAGCACATTGAATTCAGGCTTGTTGTCGAAAGGCAGCATCTTCACTGTCACCGCCTTGGTGTAAAACATCGAAAGAGCGGCGAAGAAGGCAATGACGATTACCACCACAAACACCCGTCCCTTGAAGCGGCTTCTGATCAGCGGCTCGATAAAAGGGCGGTAGATGCGGCCAATGAGATCCTGGGTCTTCCTCTCACGCCGCTCGGCTTTCTGCAATACTTGAAGTTTCGGCCGCATTTTGTAGGCAAACCACGGAGTAAAGACAAATGCGGCAAATAATGAAAACAGCATCGCCACGGAGCCAAACAGCGGGATCGGGAACATGTAGGGCCCCATCATGCCGCTCACAAGTCCCATCGGCAGCAGCGCCGAGAGCACCGCCAATGTTGCAATAACGGTCGGATTGCCGACTTCGCGCACCGCATCGACCGCCGTATCGATGCGAGTCTCGCCGTCATGCAGCCAGCGCCGGAAGATATTCTCCACCACCACCGTGGCGTCATCGACGAGGATGCCGATCGAGAAGATCAGTGCAAACAGGCTCACGCGGTTGATCGAATAGCCCAGCGCCCAGGCAGACCAGATGGTAATCAGAATAACCACGGGGATGATAGCGACCACGACAATAGCGGGACGCCGTCCTATCGTAATCCATGACAACAGGGTCACCGCAACAGCGGCTCCCAGCAGTGACAGCAACAGCTCATTGACCTTGTCGTTGGCTGTCTTGCCATAATTCCGGGTGATCGTAGCCTGTACATTTTCAGGGATGATGCGTTCCTTCAGAGACTCCACTCTATCCAGGATGGCATTGGCGACAGAGACCCCGTTGGCGCCCTCTTTCTTGGCGATCGCGATGGTGACAGCTGCGGCCCCGGCCGTTGCTGCCGCATCCTGGTCTGCAGCAGGCCCGCTGATATAAGTCACCACCTGAGCAGTCTCTTCAGCCCCATCGAGCACATTGGCAACATCCGAGACATAGACTGGATTGCCCTGGCTGCTGCCGACCACCAGCCTGCCGACTTCATTGGCATTTTTTAGAAAATGCCCCGATGTCACCCGAAAATGGGTGCTTCCCGCTTCCATGGATCCGGAGGTCGACGCCATATTGGCAGTACGGATGGTATTGGCAACCTGCTCCATACTGATGTCATGGCCGGCCACACGCTCAGGAAGGATTTCGACGCGAACCTGCCTGGCGCGGCCACCAACAATAAAGCCATCACCTGTATTCTTGACCTCTTTGAGACGCTGCAGAACATCTGCCGCCAGTGTCCGCAATACCTCGTCCCCCAACTCCTCTGACCAGAGTGTCACGGTCACGATAGGGACATCATCGATCCCCTTGGGTTTGACCAGCGGCATCGAGACGCCAGGCGGGATTTTATCCAGGTTGGATTGCAGCTTGTCATGCACCTTGACAATGGATGGCCCCAGCTCTTCGCCGACTTTGAAACGCACGGTAACAATTCCGCGCTCGTATTCGGAAGCGGAGTAGATATGTTTGACGCCGGGAATGCCGCTCATCATGCGCTCGAGCGGATTGATCGCCAGGCTGGCGACCTGTTCGGTAGAGGAGCCGGGATAGCTGATGAAGATATCCACCATCGGCACGGAGATTTCCGGGTCCTCCTGGCGAGGTGTGAAAATCAGCCCCATCAAGCCGATGAAGAGACTTGCCATCAACAGCATGGGGGAGAGTGGCGAGGTGATAAAAGTGCGTGCGAGATTGCCGGCAATGCCGAGTGAACGGATCTCCTCGGGCGGTGTCGCCGGATGGTGCATCGCGGGTCGTCGCGTATGCACTCTGGTTGGGCGGTCTGTCGGCATCTTCAGACTCCTATGGCTTGAAAGAAACCATACTATCTTTGAGTTATTTTAGACGAAACACTCCGTTATTCATAGCATATTGATTGTTACGCGACCGCGTTGCAGGCCAGGTACAGTGATACACAAGTATCACTTAACGTAAATTCCTCTTGTAATCTGGTATCTCGGCATTCAGCGCCTGGGAAAAGTTGGAAAAATCCATGGTAACCGTTGCCAGTTCTACACCTTCAAAATTGGCATTGGTGACATTGGCGTTGCGCATGATTGTGCCGCTCAGCACGGCGTTGGAGATGTCTGCATCGGTAAGATTCACACGCCGCATATCACAATCTGTAGCCGAGACGTTATGCATATGCACCCGTGTCATATTGGCCCCATCGAGGTTCGCGAGATTCATCGCACTAAAGTCCCCTTCATGAT
This sequence comes from Gammaproteobacteria bacterium, assembly GCA_015767355.1. GTDB lineage: Bacteria > Pseudomonadota > Gammaproteobacteria > Chromatiales > Chromatiaceae > Sva-25. Next base: position 3,398 of record JADWMH010000023.1, on the reverse strand, counting down.
CACTCTCGAGGGTCATGCCACTCAGGTTTGCCTTTGTCAGGATGGCGCCGTTGAGATGGCAATCGCGAAAAACCGCATTGCTGAGATCCGCCTCTCTGAGGTTTGTATCGATCAGCAACGCATGGTGCGCAGTAGCGCCAGAGAGATTACTGTTGTGCATATCAGCATTGCACAGATCAGCATTTGTCAGGGTAGCGCCTGTGAGATTGGCCTGGCTAACGATTGCAAAACGCAGATCTGCTGAACTCAGGTCTGTGCCGGAGAGATTGGCTCCCTCCAGAGTGGCGGCATTGGATCGCGTATTACCACCAATACGCGCCCTGCTTAGATTCGCACCGCTGAGATTGGCCCCTTCAAGATGCGCTCCACACAACACGGCCCCCTGAAGGTTGGCTCCGCTGAGATCCGCATCGACAAGATCGGAAAAATCAAGGCGTGCTCCGCTGAGATCCATATCGCTTAGATCCGCTCCTGACAGAGACATTTCCCGCCAGTCAACATTCGCCAGGGTATCTGCATCAACAACGGCAAGAGTCTCACCGCTTGATCTGTTTTTTATTTCTAGCACTATAGAATCTCCTTTTAACAGGAGGAGCTGTTCAATCCACCCCTCATTAAACCTATTCTATGAAAAAACCTATTCTATGAAAAGTATACTACCTGAACATCACAGCGTGACCGAAATTCCCTGGAGAGATGATCAGGATCAAAACAGATTGAGAAAAATCAAAACCCCAACCCGGCTCACCTTATTTTGTCAGGAAATTAATATGTAACCACAATATGCAGGTTGACGCTGAGCTTGCAGGTAATGATGGCTAACGAGCCCGCCAAAATTTGTAAATATTGAGCTTTGTCATCTCTAACGAATGTGAGAGATCTTTCTTGGTATCTTCTCAATAACCCCGTGTCTCGATTCTGCATAGGATGTGTCGAGGCACGAGGCGCATCAATATCATCTACGCTAAACCGATGCGCTTCGTTTCACTCAACACATCCTATGAATTGCTGCCGTGCACGGTTTTTGAGATGTTACCTTACTTACCAATAAGTTAAGATTTACCCTTTCAGTCGAAATGACCGCTTATGACAGCTCTACGAGAGTTTTGCAAGAGACTCTAACGCAGATCCTTTTTATAATCCGGAATCTTTGCATTCAGCGCTTTGGAAAAATTCGAGAACGCCATGGTGACAGTCGCCAGTTCCACGCCTTCAAAATCTGCATTGGTGACGTTGGCATTGCGCATGATCGTGCCGCCCAGCACGGCATTGGAGAGATTGGCGCCGGTGAGATTCACACGGCGCATGATGCAATCCGTCGCAAACAGATTACACAGCTGCGCATCCGTAATATTGGCTCCCTCGAGGTTGACCCGTTTGAGGGTGCAAAAACCATCATCCTCATTACTCTCCATCGTCACTCCGCGCAGATTCGCCTTGATGAGAATGGCGCCATTAAGATGACAATCACGTAATTCCGCATCGCTCAGGTCGATTTCCCTCATGTTCGCATCAATAAACAGCGTGTTATGCGCTGTAGCGCCCGAAAAATCACTGTTATGCATATCCGCCTTGGTCAAATCAGCCCGCGACAACTGCGCACCTGAAAAATTGGCATGGCTCACAATCGCATAGCGCAAATCGGCTGCTCGAAGATCAGCACCGGAGAGATCAGCCCCCTCCAGTGTGGCGGCATTGGATCTAGTCGTTCCACCTATAATCGCTTTCCTCAGGTTCGCCCCTTGAAGATTGACCCCCTCAAGATTCGCACCGCTCATCACCGCCCCCTGCAGGTTGGAACCACTCATATCGGCATTGACCATGTAGGCGCCATTCAGGAGAACTCCGCTGAGATCCATATTGCTTAGATCGGCCTCTTCCAGCGTCATCTCACGCAAATCAGCATGCGTCAGCGTGTCACTGTCAATTTCCGTGAGCGTTTCACCTGTTAGTCTATGTTTTATTTCGGGCATTATTGGATCTCCTTTTGGCTGGAGAGGCTGTTGCGCTGGGCTTTTGGAGCCTATCCTTATTGATAGGCAGCGCTGCTCCCCTTAGTTGAATCGGCTTTTATTTTTTATGTGCTTTATGCATTCTAGCTGAATTGACAATTATCATTCAAATAAAAAAGGAGGTTTTAAGTTTTAGGTTTTAGGTCGAGAGGACGCGGCAGGTAACAGCATCTTCAGTACTTCGACAAAGGCTCTGTTTTCTGCTTCGGTTCCGACGGTGATGCGCAGGCAATCTCTCAGCAGGGGGTGGCTGCCATGCAGATTTTTTATCAGGACGCCGTGCTGTTTCAGACCTTCAAACATTGGACGGGCCTCCCCTTCCGCCGTACGCACAAGAATAAAGTTGGCTTCACTCTGAAAAGGCGTGATACCCGCTATCTCCTGCAGCTCTTTAAACAGCTGCGAGCGGGCTTCGCGAATCTTCGCTGTCTGCTCCTCAAACACGGAGATGTGGCTCAACGCAAAGCTTGCGCTCAACTGGGTCAGGACATTGATGTTATACGGGAGGCGGGTCTTGTCGATCTCTCTGACCCACTCTTCAGGTCCGGCAAGCAGACCCAGGCGCAAACCGGCGAGCCCCATTTTCGAGAGGGTGCGCATCACTACCATGTTGTCGAATTCGCCAATGCGCAGCATAAAGCTTGCGTCGGTGAATGGCGCATAAGCCTCGTCAATAATCACCAGTCCGGGCGATGCGGCAATGATGCGCTCCACATCAGAGGCGGCAAACAAATTGCCGGTAGGATTATTGGGATAGGCCAGGAACAGCAGAGCGGGCTGATGCTCGTCGATCGCCTCGAGCAGGGTTTCCATATCCAGCGAGAAATCGGCTGCATTGAGTTCAACACCAACATAGTTGAGGCCCGAAAAGGCCGCAATCATGCGATACATGACAAAGCCGGGTTCGACCGACAGCAGGGTGCGCCCCTCTCCACCAAGCGCCAGCGCCAGCATCTGGATGATCTCATCCGAACCATTGCCCAGCAGTACGCCGGCGTTGGCAGGAATCTGCATCACACTGCTCAGCTGCTGCGTCAGCTGCCGGGCGTGCGGGTCCGGATAGCGGTTGACATCAGCGCCGCGAATCAACCGCGCCCACTCTTCGCGCAGCTCTTCAGGCCAGGTATAGGGATTTTCCATGGCATCCAGTTTAATCAATCCGCTGGCATCAGCAACATGATAGGCGTTGATGGCGCGAACTTCGGGGCGGATCCACTGCTCGATCAGGTTCATATCAAAATACCTGATTGGCGTGTGGCTGTGCAGCGCGAGCGAGGCCAGGCCTCTGATTCACGAAACATAAGAATCGTAGAATCTCTCGCAAAGACGCAGAGACGCAAAGGTTTTTCTTGGCGTGCTTTGCGTCTTTGCGAGAGTCAATATCGA
>JADWMH010000130.1 GCA_015767355.1 Gammaproteobacteria bacterium | reverse complement strand
CTCGGGAGAATAAAGCCTCTCAGTATTTTCAGACCGTTGATTCCAGCTGATTCGATTAGCTTCTTTAGGAGTTCGTAACCAATGCACTGCCCTTGAAACTGATCCACCACTGCCAGTGCGAACTCGGCAACGTTATTCTCATCCGCTATCTTCACATAACGAGCTAATCCAATACCCCTTTCATCATTGTCTGTGCGAATCGAGGCGCACCACGCCAATCTGTCTATTCCGTCAAGATTCGATAGGTAGTCTAGCTGCCTGTCGGATAAGCGTTTCATTGGAGAGGCGAAACGAAGTTGGCGCGATTGGCTGGACATGCTGTCTATCGCATTAGTTATTTGAACCTTTAAAAACTCCGGAGTGTGTTGTGTTTCTGGCTCTACGCACAAACCAATTTCGTACGACGTGCCATCTTTCATGAAATACTTGGCTACTGTGTTTAGCGTATTCACTTTGCGAATGGCTTTGAAGATCTTGGGTGAGGAGTGCTATTCAACATTAGTCCGATACAGATTTCAGCTCGTTTGAGCAGTCATCTGATTTTCTCACATGACGAAGTAATCCGCAGGGATGGCTTCGGTAAGGGAGAATTTCGCCCAATAAATCTCCGCTTTGGGGTTCACAAGCGACTATCGGCGTTGATTCTCCAATGTCTCTTTTGAGTATTGACCTGCCGTTCGCAACACCCCTCAAAATCTGCTCGGATTGCTGATTCAGCGATTGACTGTAGTTGCTCCACTGCAGACGTTCGTGGATCACCAACAGATGAATCCATGTGAACAAAGAAACCTGTCTCCAATCGAGACGGGGTTTCAGAGGTAAACAGATGCGCACGACTATGATTTTGGTGTGTACCAGATCGGCGAGGTGTAGGTTTCGGCGTATGCAATCGGCTGAACAATGCAAGCCGCCGAAATAACAGTCAGCATCATTAATATTGAATGATTCATAGGTTCTCCTTTAGTGGCTCGGAAAACGAAAGATCCAATGGGGTAGAGCAGAAACAGGGACAAAATCGCGCCTTCTTCTACTTACCGAGTTGGCGTCCCAACGCACCACCGGCGCCAGCACCTACTGCAGCACCGCCGACACCACCTGCTTTAGCGCCAACCGCACCTCCTACAGCGCCACCTACAGCCGCCTCAGTCTTTCCCTTGCCCTTGGTCGTGACAGCCGCTCCTGTAGCTCCACCCAGAGCGCCACCGATGACCTTGCCTGTGCTTCCGCCGATACTTTTTCCTATCGCCGCTCCGGCAGCACCTCCAGCTGCGCTGCCAACCGCTGTCTTGGCGGTGCTGTCGCGAGCTTCCGCGTTCGTGAGTAAGAGGCCGCTACACAAGCCAATGACAACCAGAGTGTATTTCTTCATCATTACAAACCTCGAAAGATCAATAGTTTTCAACGCTAGCCTAACCGAAAGATCCGCATCGTCATGAGTCATATTCTGGTGCGAATCGGACTTATGGAGTGTACCAGATCGGCCTCGTGTAGGCGCGTTCCGGCGACCATGAGAAGGCAGAGCATATTTTCATCCTGCACGATGGTATTGTAAAATTGGAAAAACATCTGCCTACCGGTGAACAATGTATTGTCAGACTCCTGAGAAAAGGAGATATTGTCGGAATCGAGTCAGTGACAGCTTCATGCTATCAACATGACGCCATTGCTATGACAGCTGTCAGTGTGTGCGAGATTCCTGCTGATCTTGTATTCGAGCTGTCTCACAAGAGTTCGGAACTCAACGCAAGCCTGTTGAACAACTGGCAGTATGCACTTTTGACTTCTGACACATGGCTCACCAAATTAGCGAGCGGACCCTCCCTTTACCGCGTTATCTGGTTGTTAATCTGGCTCTCTGAAATCGATCCTGATGAGGAGTTTTTTATGCTGGGCAGGGCGGATATGGGAAATATGCTCGCCTTGACGACTGAAACTGTCAGCCGCAACATAGCTGGACTGCGCCGCGATGGTGACCTGGAGTTGCTTGGTCGTGATCGTGCTAGGATTGATGTCGCCAGCCTGAAGAGGATTGTCAAAGATCCCGTATGACGCATTTCCCTGGATTGGTGGAATTAAGATCTATCCTATTATGAACAACATCAAAAATCAGAGGCATGAATCCATGAGTGTGAAAAATCTCAAGCAGGTTCTGAAGAGCATAGGACTGAAAAAGCTGGATGCTATTTACTGGAACTTGTCGACCCCGGCATTGATCGAAGCCTCGGTGCGCCGACGTGAGTCACATCTGGCTCACCATGGAGCACTGGTTGTCAGAACAGGTGCCTACACTGGCAGAGCGGCCAATGACAAATTTATCGTCGACGAGCCGAGCAGCAGAGAGAAGATCTGGTGGGGTGAGGTCAACCAATCCATTTCCGAGGAGAAGTTTGACACGCTCTATCAACGCGCCTGTACATTTCTGGAGGGAGAGGAGGTCTTTGTGCAGGATTGCCTGGCCGGCGCTGATCCCAAACATGAAATGCCGGTGCGCATTATTACCCAGAAGGCCTGGCATAACCTGTTTGCAAGAAACATGTTTTTGCGGCCAGCGAATTTCGACCGCGATATCGAGGCAAACGAACCACAGTTCACCGTCCTCCATGTACCGGAATTTCACGCAACCCCGGAGACAGACGGCACCAACTCCGAAGCTTTCATCATGATTCATTTCGGCAGGCGAATGGTTCTGATCGGTGGAACCAGCTATGGCGGTGAAATCAAAAAGTCAATCTTCACTGTCATGAATTACCTGTTGCCGCAAAAGGGAGTCATGTCGATGCATGCATCCGCAAATATAGGTGACAAGGATGACGTGGCCATTTTTTTTGGTCTTTCCGGCACGGGCAAAACAACCCTCTCTGCTGATCCGGATCGCAAGTTGATCGGCGATGATGAAACCGGCTGGGATGATGACGGGGTGTTTAATTTCGAAGGCGGTTGCTACGCCAAGGTGATACGGCTCTCCGAAGAGAAAGAGCCGGAGATCTATGCGACCACCCGGCGCTTTGGAACCATTCTTGAGAATGTGCATCTCGATATCGATACGCGTTATCTAGATCTGGACGACCAGCGCTACACGGAAAATACGCGCGCCGCCTATCCAGTGACACACATACCCAATGCCATCTACCCAGGCATTGCCGGGCATCCCACGCAAATCATCATGCTGACGGCGGATGCCTTCGGTGTATTGCCGCCGATCTCCAGGCTGACCAAGGAGCAAGCGATGTATCACTTCATCTCCGGCTATACGGCCAAAGTGGCCGGCACGGAAGCGGGAATCACCGAGCCCACGCCAACTTTCAGCGCCTGCTTCGGCGCCCCCTTCATGGCGCTGCATCCAGCGGTTTACGCAGATTTGCTGGGCGAACACATCCAGCATGACCATGTACACTGCTGGCTGATCAATACCGGCTGGACCGGCGGCAGTTATGGAACCGGCGAACGTATTCATCTGCCGCATACGCGGGCCATGCTGAATGCAGCGATGAACGGCGAACTGGACGATGTCCCGATGCGCAGGGATTCGATTTTTCATCTCGATGTCCCCGAATCCTGTCCTGGTGTTCCAACAGAGATGCTGCAGCCGGCAAGTACCTGGCCTGACCAGCAGGCTTACCAGGCCGCAGCCCGCAAGTTGGCTACGGCATTTCGTGAAAACTTTGAAAAATTTGCCGACATGGTCTCCCCTGAAGTAATGCAATCCGGACCTGGTATCGAATGATCCCGGTACTGGTATGACATTTATAAACCGGAGTTTATCTGATGCTTGAAAATACCCTGACGGTCATACTCGCAGGCGGTCATGGATCGCGACTGCAGCCGCTGACTTCCGAGCGCGCCAAGCCGGCTGTCCCTTTTGGCGGTAAATACCGTATTATCGATTTCACCCTGGCCAACTGCATGCATTCCGGTTTGCGCCGCATCCTGGTGCTGACCCAGTATAAATCCCATTCACTGCAAAAACATCTGCGCGATGGATGGTCTCTGTTCAATCCGGAATTGGGTGAATACATCACCTCGGTTCCACCCCAAATGCGCACTGGTGAGAGCTGGTATGGCGGCACAGCTGACGCGGTTTATCAGAATCTCTATATGCTCAAACGCAGCGGCGCCGAGCAGGTGCTGATTCTATCGGGTGATCACATCTATCGTATGGATTATGCAGCGATGCTGGCCTATCATAAAGGGCACAGCTCTGGATTGACCGCGGTCTGTATGGAGGTTCCGCTGGATCAGGCAGAGCAGTTTGGCGTGATGTCTGTTGATGAATCAGACCGGGTGACCCGCTTTGATGAGAAACCTGAGAACCCGCAGCCGATACCAGGCGCAGAAGGGTTGTCTCTGGCGTCAATGGGCATCTACGTCTTTTCCCTGGATCTTCTACTGGATGTCCTTGCGGATGATCATCAACGTGAGAGTTCAAGCCATGATTTCGGCAATGATATCATTCCACGACTCATTGAAGAGGCCGGCGTCTATGCCTACCGTTTTGGCGGCGAGGCGGGACGCGTCAGTCCTGACTGCTACTGGCGCGATGTAGGCACGCTGGATAGCTTTTATGAAGCCAATATGGAACTGCTGAATCCGATCCCCTCTCTCGATCTCTATCAACCGGAGTGGCCTATCCGCACCTATACTGCCCAGTATCCTCCGGCACGGACTGTTCCCGGCTTCTCAAGCAGTGAAGGTATTTTTATCAACTCCATGGTCTCCGGGGAGTAGTGATCGCAGGCGGCAGTGTGCAGCATTCGATCCTGTTCCCGCATGTCACCATTGGTGACGAGGCGATTATTCATGATGCAATCCTGTTCAATGGTGTTCAGGTCGGGGACGGCGCTGAGCTGGACCGCTGCATCATCGACAAGGGCGTGAAGATCCCCGCGAGTGAGCGCATCGGCTTTGACCCAAAACGGGATGCTGCGCGCTTTACGGTATCTGAAAAGGGGATCGTAGTGGTTCCCAAGGGTTACGGCTTTGACGAGGCATGATCAATAAAGCACTTGAGTCAATACACAAGCACTTAACGCACAAAGAGGTTTTTATCCAGCTTGATTCATCCACTCTGCTGACAGTTGTCAATCATCTCCTGCAACTCGGGAACACAAGAGCCACAGTTGGTTCCGGCTTGCAACTGCTCGCCAAGCTCATTGGTGGTGGAGAGATCTTTCCCTGTGATGGCGGCAAGGATGGTTTTTTCGCCGACATTGAAGCAGGAGCAGATGATCTTGCCGGTATCCTCCTGTTTGACAGGGGGTTCGCCAGTCAGAATACTGGCGCGCTCCTGCTGGCTGAGTTGATCTTTCTGGAACAGCGAAATCAGCCACTCGCGCGACGGCAGGCTGCTGTCCGGTCCGATGAAGAGACAACTCTCCAGTTTTTCACCGCTGAAGCGTGCTGCACGGTAGTGAGTCTGTGCAGTGTCAAAGTACTCGATCCAGTTGGCCTTTTCATCCTTGCTGCACAGCAGTGAGCGGGCGCGTTCCGCCCAGTCCGCCGGCTGTTCAAGTCCGGCTATTTCATAGCGCCATAATCCCTTTCCACGTGAACGCGCCCAGTAAGCTGCATATTTGAGATGCAATATTCCGCGTCGGGAGAGAATGAATCCATGCCAGCCGGGTTCACACACCTTGATACTGATGACGCTGTGCTTTGATTCAGGTTGCCAGGATGGTGACTGAACCTGCAGGATAATTTCCTGGTAGATTTCTCCTCATGGAATGCAACAAGCCTTCTAATATTTTGCTGTTTAGATGTTCAACTATCAGAGTCTTGAATTTTTCCTTTGGGTTGTAAATCGCCTCTCACTCTTGAGAATCCAATGAGTATGGACCCGCCATTCGCCGCACTTCTCAAAATCTGCTCAGATCGCTGACCCAGTGAATATAGCGGTTG
>JADWMH010000022.1 GCA_015767355.1 Gammaproteobacteria bacterium | reverse complement strand
ATGCGCTTCGCAAGCTCAACACATCCTATGACTGTAAGAGACAACAGAGCCGTAGGGTGGTATAAATGACAGCACATCCCACCATTTTTGGTGCAGTGCGCGGAGCTTACTGACACCCTACGGTCTTATTCACAGATGAATGATATCTGTGTGTATCTGTGTGTATCTGTGGTTAACAACATGCTTAATGCGCTTCGTCCCAATTAGCGCCGATGCCGACATCGACGACCAGCGGCACATCCAGATCGGCGGCACTCTCCATCAGCTGTTGAATGGTATCGATGCTGCTCTGCAATTCATCTTCGCGAATCTCGAAAACCAGTTCGTCGTGCACCTGCATGATCATGCGCAGCGGCGGCCGTTCCCGTTGTATCCAGGCGTCGACTGCCAGCATGGCGCGTTTGATGATATCGGCCGCACTCCCCTGCATCGGCGCATTGATCGCGGTGCGTTCTGCTGCTGCACGGCGCTGTCCATTGCGTGCGTTTATCTCCGGAAGATAGAGGCGGCGCCCGAAGATGGTCTCGACATAGCCGTCGTCATGCGCCTGCGCACGGATTTGATCCATAAACCGCTGCACACCGGGATAGCGCTCGAAATAGAGATCGATATACTCCTGTGCAACACCGCGCTCGACATCCAGCTGTTTTGCCAGGCCGAAGGCGGACATGCCGTAGATGAGCCCGAAGTTGATCGCCTTGGCTGAACGGCGCTGATCGACAGTGACATCTGAAATTTCTCTACCAAAAACCTCTGCAGCCGTGGCCGTGTGGATATCCCTGCCCTCCGAGAAAGCCTTCAACAGCGTCTCATCAGCAGAGAGATGCGCCATGATGCGCAGCTCGATCTGCGAGTAGTCTGCAGCAACCATGCGATACCCTGCTTCAGGGACGAATGCCTGGCGGATGCGGCGGCCATCCTGGCTGCGCACCGGGATATTCTGCAGATTGGGGTCAGATGAGCTCAGGCGTCCCGTTGCTGCGATCGCCTGATGGTAGGATGTATGCACTCGCCCCGTATCCTTGTCGATCATCAACGGTAGCTTTTCCGTATAGGTCGAGCGCAGCTTGGCGAGGCCGCGATGCTCCAAGATCACCGCCGGCAGCTCGAAGCCATCCTCTGCCAGCTTCTGCAATACTGACTCAGCCGTCGACGGCGCCCCCTTGGGCGTTTTGGAAACGATCGGCATCCCCAGCTCTTCGAAAAAGATCGCTCCGATCTGCTTGGGCGACCCCATGTTAAAGGTGTGCCCGGCAACCTCGTATGCCTTGCTCTCCAGCAGATGCATGCGCTTTGCAAGCTCACTACTCTGCCGGGCCAGCATTGCGCTGTCGATCTTCACCCCGGTGCGCTCGATACGCGAGAGCACCGGCACCAGCGGGATTTCGATCTCTTCAAACACGCAGCGCAGAGCAGACTCTTGTTGCAGCTCTCCCCACAAACGCCGGTGCAGGCGCAGGGTGACATCCGCATCTTCCGCGGCATAAGGAGCAGCCTGCTGCAGCGGCACCTGGTCGAAGGTAATCTGTTTGGCGCCCTTGCCGGCGACATCTTCAAACTTGATGGTGGTGTAGCCGAGATATTTTTTTGCCAGCGAGTCCATATCATGGCGGGTGGCTGTCGAATTGAGGATATAGGACTCGAGCATGGTGTCGTAGACGACGCCCTGCAGATCGATGTCATAGCGGGCCAGTACATTCATATCATATTTCAGATGCTGTCCGAGCTTTGGTCTGGCGGGATCCTCCAGAATCGGCTTGAGGCGCTGCAGCACGGCGTCACGGTCGAGCTGTTGTGGCGCTTCCAGATCCTTGTGTGCAACCGGAATGTAGCAGGCCTCTCCGGGCTCAAGCGCAAAGGAGAGCCCGACGAGTTCCGCCTGCATGTAGTCGAGGCTGGTGGTTTCTGTATCCAGGGTGATCAGTTCAGCCGTTTCGAGACGCTCGAGCCACTGTTCAAACTGCTGCTGTTCCAGAATCGTCTGGTAGTCAACATCATCTATCGTCTCTTGCGGCAACTCTTCAGCAACAGCGTCCTCGCTCTGCCGATCCAGCGAAGCAAGCAGGCGGCTCGACTCGATGCGCTCAAAGTGATTACGCAATGCCTCCCTATCAGGCGGCGTCTGCTGCAGCTGCTGCGCAGTCACACCCAGCGGCAGGTCGACAACGATAGTGGTCAGCTGTTTAGAGAGCGGCAGCTGCTCCAAAGAAGCACGCAGGTTCTCACCAATCTTGCCCTTGATCTCATCAGCATGTTCGATCAGGTTTTCAAGCGTCTGATACTGAGCGAGCCATTTTGCCGCCGTTTTGGGTCCGCATTTAGAGACTCCGGGAATGTTGTCGGCAGTATCACCGACCAGCGCCAGAAAATCGATGATCTGCTCAGGGCGCACACCAAATTTATCCATCACTCCCTGAACATCGGTGCGGATGTCACCCATGGTGTTGATCAGGGTGACATGCTCATTCACCAGCTGCATCAGATCCTTGTCCCCCGTCGAGATCAGCGTCTGCATGCCTATTCGGGTCGCCTCGGCCGCCAGGGTTCCGATCACATCATCCGCCTCCACGCCACTCTCGATGAGCAGCGGCAGGCCCATATCCCTGATGATCTGCTGCAGCGGTTCAATCTGCACCCGCAGATCATCCGGCATCGGCGGACGGTGCGCCTTGTACTCGGGGTAGAGATCATTGCGAAACGTCTTACCGGGCGCATCAAACACGACTGCAACGTGCGTCGGCGGATGCTCGCTGAGCAGTTTGTTGAGCATATTGATGACACCGACGATGGCGCCTGTCGGTTCACCCGTGAAATTCGTCAGCGGCGGCAGTGCATGAAAGGCGCGAAACAGGTAGGAGGAGCCGTCGACAACGACGAAAAGGTTATCCTTCGGCATTGTGATCCTTGCTCAGCAGATTCGTGATGACGGTTTCTACATCCTGCTTCGTCAGACCGCGCATATAGCGCTTAGTGATGTAACCATGGCGATCGACAATCACCGTGAACGGCAGAGCTTCAAGGCGGTTGCCCATCTCCCGGGAGAGCTCGACAATCTGCAGATTCCCCATCAGCATCGGATAGTTGACGCCGAAGGTGTCCATAAAGTCACGCACCTTGTCGACATCATCGATAGCGATGCCGACAAACTGCACTCCCCGGTCCCGGTACTTGTGCTGCAGCTCCACAAAACCGGGCGTCTCCTCCCGGCACGGCGGGCACCAGGTCGCCCAGAAATTAAGAACCATGATGCGGCCATTCCATTCTGTGTAGGTGTGCAGCTTTCCATCGATATCCTCAAGCTGAAACTGAGGTACGCGTTTGAGCAGCTGCTGATCCATACCCATGAAATTCGAAAAGCGTTCAGGATGCTGCTTCACCGCAATGACCGCGCCGACGATAGAGGCAACGATGCCCAGCATCAGTGAATAGAGGAGGTAGCGCAATATCATGGGAAGGCCCGCTTGAGTTGCTCCACAAGCTGCGGAACCGTCACGTCGCCAACCAGGCGATAATCACACATCTCCTCACCATCCCGGCTGAAGAACAGAATCGTTGGCGGCGCCGTCAAACCAAAATGCGTTAGCAACTCCTGGTTGGAGGTGACGTCCGCCTGCAGCAGCAGCAATCCCTGCATACTCTTTTGCACCCGAGGATCAGGAAACACGATCTTCTCCATGGTCTTGCAGTAGACGCACCAGTCAGCATAGAAATCAACCATAACTCCCCTACCCTGCTTTTTCGCCTGCTGCAGCTCCCGCTGCAGCTCATTCACCGTGGTAACCTGTTTGAAGTGGACTTTTTCCACACTGGTCAACGGCTGCAGCGGATCACTATTGCCCATTGATGCGCCGATGAGGATCACCGTACCGTAGATCAACATCCCTGCGCCGATCCCTTTCCAGTACTTGCGTCCGCCCGAAGCATCTTTTGTCAAGGGTTCCAGTACACCCATATAGATGGCGGAGACCACCAGCAGCAATCCCCACAGAATCATTGGAACATAAACCGGCAGGTAGGTTGGCGCCAGACGCTCCAGCATCGTAATTGCGATACCCAGCATCACCACGCCGAACACCGCCTTGACGGTATCCATCCAGCCGCCTGCTTTGGGCAGCAGTTTACCGGCCGAGACGCCGATCAGCAGCAGCGGCACCCCCATGCCCATAGCCATCACGAACAGGGCTGTGCCGCCAAGCGCCACATCCCCGGTCGTACCGATATACGCCAGCGCAGCCGCCAGCGGAGGCGCGACGCATGGGCCGACGATCAGTGCTGACAGAAATCCCATGATGGCGACGCCGACCAGACTGCCCTGCTTCTGATGATTACTGACATCCGTGAGTTTGCTCTGCAGGCGCGAGGGAAGCTGCAGTTCAAAGAAACCGAACATGGAGAAAGCCAGCGCCACGAACAGCATGGCAAACAACACCAGTGCGACAGGATGCTGCAATGCAACCTGGATATTGCCGCCGAATTTGGCGGCTGCGATGCCCGCAAGCGTATAGGTGACCGCCATCGACAGGACGTAGATCAGCGACAGAAAAAAGCCCTTTGCAGGAGTCATTTTGCCGCTATGCCCGGTGATGATGCCCGACAGGATCGGGATCATCGGAAAGACACAGGGGGTCAGGGAGAGTCCCAGGCCAATCAGAAAAAAGAGCGCCACGATTGCCCAGAAACCCTTGCCGGAAAATGTCGAGGCTCCCTGGTTTTCAGCACAGGCGGCCGCATTGGCCGCGGCAGATTGTGCGGGGGCAGGTGTTGCATCAATTACCACAGGCTGCGGCCTGGTCTGCTGTGGAGAAGCAGTCGGCGCATCACCAATATCGTCAATCTTATCGACCGGAGGCAGCTCGAGCTGCATGGCAACCTTCTGCGGCGGATAACAAATACCCTGTTCGGCACACCCCTGGTAACCGGCATGCAAGGTAATCGATGCCGCATCTTTCACAGAGCGCAGCAATGGCACATCGACATTGAGGCGGCCGTGATAGACAGCAATGTCGCCCTCTTCGCCCTCGGGCGTGAGACCACGGACAATCTCCGGATCAGGTAATTTATAGTCGCCAAGCTGTGCATCACCCTCGACAGAGAGCTTGATTTTATCGGCATACATATAGATGCCGTCAGCTATATCCCAGATCAGCTTGACGCTGTTTCCATCTTCTACGATGGAACCCAGCTTGAAAGCTTCGTTGACCGGCAGTATGTCATCATCAAAACCGCCGAAACCCAGACCCAGTTCCTCAGAGAGCGACTTGCCTCCCAGAGCGGGAACCTGCAGTGGAGGTGGCTCTGCAGAGGCGAGTATGATGTTCAGGGTTCTCTTTTGCGGCGGATAACAGAGTCCGCTCTCGGCGCATCCCTGGTAGGTCAATTTGATTGCGCTGTCTCCACCACCGCTGCTAACAGGTACAGTCAGTGTTACATCATGATGATAGACTTCGGTATCACCGAAGTTGGGATCGCTCTTGGTTTCAGAAGAGGGATAGATTGCATCTTCCAGAACGACACCGGGGGTCTCACTGGTGACACGAAATTTATCGCGATAGAGGTAGTAGCCGTCAGCAATCTTCCAGTGCGCCTCGATGTTGCCATCGGTGACGGTAAGTGAAGGTTTGAACGCCTCATCCGGGTGCAGAAAATCATCATCATCCGCCCATACAGGCATTACCGCCATCGCCAGGGGCAACAACAGCCCCAACATCATGACTCTTTTAAACATGCTTCCATCCACTCTAAATAGGGTTGATATCCCGCCTCGAGCGGGACACCAATAATTTCGGGCACCTCGTATGGGTGCATTCGGGTGATTATATCGCTTAATGCCTGAAAATGATTCCGGTCGGTTTTAATCAGCAGTAAAACCTCTGCATCATCATGAATTTTACCTTGCCAGCTGTAAATTGAGCGCACCTCCGGCAGGATATTGACACAGGCAGCGACGCGCTGTTCCACCAGGGAACGTGCGATCGCCTGTGCAACGCTGCTATCAGGAGCAGTGCAATAAACCATCATTTTCATGTTACCGGCCCCATTCACAGTTGCTTATCAAGTCGAATTATGCCGAACAAGACCCTCTCGAGCCCACTTTATTACAATATTCAGACACAGAAGTTGAAAAACGCCCTCATCATACCGATATAATTATAAAGAATAAGCTCATCAACCAACATTCAGGAAAACCGGAATATGCCCCTTCTACTATTACTTGCCATTTTCGTTCTGGTTCCAGCCACGGAACTCTATCTGCTGATTGAGGTTGGCAGTGAAATCGGCGCATTGTCGACGATCTGGCTGGTGATCCTGACTGCGCTGATCGGCGGCTGGATGGTGCGTCAGCAGGGTCTGGCCGTGATGTTTCGCGTGCGTGAACAGCTTGACCGTGGTGAACCACCTGCAATTGAGATGATGGAAGGCGTGCTGCTTTTATTGACCGGCATCCTGCTGCTGCTGCCGGGATTTATCACAGACACCCTCGGCTTTCTGCTGCTGATTCCACCACTGAGACGCTGGCTGATCCTCAACTGGCTGAAACGCCGTGGTAACATGACAGCCGTCAATGTCGATATGCAAAGCAGCAAGCAGGAGCACTACATCATCGAAGGTGAATATCGCCGTGATGATACGCACAGGCAATAATTCAACACACAACCAGCGTCATGGCGGGATACGTTGTCGCTTATACAGAGCTGAGGAGTAATGAGTCGTAGGGTGACAATAAGCG
Source organism: Gammaproteobacteria bacterium (assembly GCA_015767355.1). Taxonomy (GTDB): domain Bacteria; phylum Pseudomonadota; class Gammaproteobacteria; order Chromatiales; family Chromatiaceae; genus Sva-25. The sequence continues at coordinate 8,915 of JADWMH010000022.1, read as the reverse complement.
AAGCGCATTGCACCATGAATTCGGCAACCAAGCTTATTTTTACCACGAAAGTCACGAAAAGCACGAAATTAAACAAAACAAGTGCTCATATTTTTTCGTGTGGTTCGTGGTTTGATTCTTCACAGCACAGGATCATGCATGCACAACTCGTTTTACTCTCTGCTGCTGGCTCTCATCGTTCTCAATCCGGCAACCGCCGCCACCTCCCAGCGCAGTAGCTTTCTTGCAGCGGAACAGGCATACAGCCGTGGCGACCTGGGGCTTTATCACTCACTCAAGCCGGGGCTAAAAGATTACCCCCTCTATCCCTATCTTGAATACAGGGAGCTGAAAAAACGTCTCGATACAGCCTCCTCCAGCGAGGTTTCCAAATTCCTGACGAACTACTCCGGCAGTGGTCCAGCCTATCTGCTGCGCGCGCGCTGGCTCAGCAGACTGGCTGCGGAGGGGCGTTGGGAGGAGGTCATCAAATCTTATGATAAACGCGACGACAGCAACAAACTCCGCTGTCTCGTCCTCGATGCACTGATTCACACCGATAACAGTGATCTCGCTTATTCACATACCGAGGAGGTATGGCTGCATGGAGATGCGCTTCCCGACGCCTGTGACAGCGTTTTCAAAAGCTGGCGTAAAGCCGGCAACATGGAGAGCATCCTGGTATGGAAACGCATCGAACTGGCTATGAAATCCGGTCATGTAAAACTTGCCGGGCATCTGGGTAAATATCTCTCTGCGGCGGATAAGAAATGGCTCAATCGCTGGATTCATATGCGTAAATCCCCGTCAAAAGCTCTCTCCTCACTCCCGGGAAGCCACCCGTTCAAGGCAGAAATCATCGGCTATGGTCTTCGGCGTCTGGGAAACAGAAACCCTGAAGAGGCGCTCTCGAGCTGGAAGCAGTTGATGAAAAAGGGTGATTATTCTGCTGATGATCGATGCGAAATCGACCAGGGCCTGGCGCAGGCGCTCTACACTGAAGCAGGTAAAAAGGCCTACTCTTTTTATCTCGACACCGGGAGCTGCACAAACCACCCGGCGCTGCTGCAGGCGCGCCTGCGTGCGGCACTGCTGCGCCAGGATTGGAAGCAGCTGCTAACCTGGATCGACGCAATGCCTGATGAGCTTCGGCAGCAGCAGTTGTGGCGATACTGGAAGGCGAGAGCGCTTGAACAAACAGGCTACGCAGCAGCGGCCGCTGCACTCTTCAGCAACGTTGCAAGAGACCGCAGCTTCTATGCCTATCTGGCCAGTGATCACATCTCCGCGCCATACAAGTATGCGCATGAAGGAACCCCCGCAGGCAACGCTGAAATCAGCCGCATGAGAACAGATGCTGCGATGCTGCGCATGCGTGAGTTGCAACAGCTTGGACGCCATGTTGATTTGCGGCGTGAGTGGCGCCAGCAGATGCAATTGCTGGACGAATCCGCAATGCAGGCAGCTGCAGTCGTTTTTAACACGTGGGGAATGCTCGACCGCGCAATTTTCACGCTTTCTAAGAGCGATTCCTGGGATGATATGGAGATTCGTTTCCCTCTCGAACACCGCAATTTGGTCGAAGAGTATGCACACCTGCGCGGCATCGACATCTCCTGGGCCTATGCCATTCTACGCCAGGAGAGCGCCTTCATGACAGAAGTCAAATCCACTGCAGGTGCGCATGGCCTGATGCAGTTGCTGCCAGCTACAGCACGGCAGGTGGCGCGTCAGTATAAGATGAAAAGTCCCTCAGTGAGTGATCTCAGCGCCCCGGCAACCAATATTGCGCTGGGCACAGGCTATCTGGGGATGATGATGGAAAAATTCAGCCGCAGCATGACGCTGTCGACGGCCGCTTATAATGCAGGCCCCGGAGCTGTCAAAAAATGGCTGAAACATCGGCCCAACAACAAGCCGCTGCCCGCTGACATCTGGGTAGAACTGATCCCCTATGAAGAGACCCGCAAATATGTCAAACGCGTCATGACCTACGCCACCATCTACGACATGCGCCTTGGCGTCGAACAGATGAAAATCAGTGACAGGCTTGGCGTTATTCCGCCTTAAGATGAAAAAAATGCATCTGTACATCTCTCAATAAAGCATCTATTGTATTCATGGAATTCGATGATATGACGTGCGGAACCTGATGAAAACAACATTTGCCCTCTTGTCGCTGCTTCTCGTCAGCAATGCTGCAGAAGCGGAGTACCGGACCATAGAATCCCCGTTCGTCACCGGAATGCAGACGATGCTTGATGCTATGCGCCCCCGGGAAACCCTCAAGGACGGAAGTACACGCCGATATTACAGGTCGATCGAATCCCCCTTCGGTGATGAGAACTATCCGTTTGAATCTGTTCTTGGCGCCAAGCCCATCGCACCGGAACTGCGTGTGGAGGGCCGCTGGACAGGTAAATCAGGTGATGGCCTGTGGATCATGGATGGCTGGGTGCGCTTCTATAATCAGGGTGAATACAACGATGCGCGTCTGCTGGTTGGAAAACATCTGATCTATGTCGGCATTCCTCAAAGCGGTGAGATTTCCCGCTTTGAATATGGGCTCAGGGGGGACTTGCTGGCGCTGCGCGACAGCAACGGTACGCTCTACCTGTATCAACGCACCAGCTTTCCATCCCGCTCGGATGCCAGGAAATCCAGGCGCCCCGGTTCAAAAGAGAAGCCGGAGACCTATGATAAGAAGCAAAAACGCAAAAACCCGCCGCAGTACGGCGACAGGTAGCTGATGTGCAAGCTTTGCCCCCAGGGGAGTCAGCAGATAACTGCTGACAACGATTCCAGCGATAGCCGGCCAGTAGAGATAACCTGTTGAAAACTCAGGCAAGGCGCTTTTACCCCATCCGGTCCAGGCGAATCCAATGGCTCCGGCGAGTGCAATCGGCAGACCACAGGCGCTGGAAGTCGCCACAGCATTCACCATTGGAATACGATGCCAGCTTAACCAGGGCACAGTCAGCGAACCCCCTCCGATACCAACAATAGATGAAATGGCGCCAATAACACCGCCGGCAAACAGCGATTTGGCTGAACCAGGCATGTGCCGTTGTGCTTGCGCCGATGCATTCATCGCCATGCGCAGACCAACAACGATGACAAAGATTGCAAACAGCCGCTGCAGCCAGGGAGTCGGCAGCTGCTCGGCTACTGCGGCGCCCAGCAGCGCTCCGGCAAGTATACCTGGTGTCAGCGCCCTCACCTGCTCCCACAACACAGCTCCTCGCCGCTGATGCGCCTGAATGGCGCCAATCGAGGTCACGATAATGGTTGCCAGTGATGAACCAACGGCTACGTGCATTACTACGGACTCATCCATGCCCTGCTGGCGAAACAGCCACACCAGCACCGGTACGATTACCAATCCGCCGCCAACACCCAGCATACCGGCCATGATCCCGGCAATGGCGCCAGTGATCAGATAAGCTGGAAAGTTGCCGGCAAGCAGAGTTAATTCCATTTTTTTGTTGTATCAGTTGTCACGGTGAAAGAATCTGTTTATCGTACATGCAGAATCAACGGGAGTGAACACTCAGTCATGAAAATTCATAAAGTATGCATCATTGGCGGCACCGGTTTTGTCGGCCACCATCTAATTCCCAAACTGGCCAATGCAGGTATCGCATGCCGTATACCGGCACGCCGTCCTCACCGCTACCGAAGCCTCGAAGTACAGCAGGGCTGTGAACTGACAATGCTCGAAAATCTTGAGGTTGAATCACTCAAGCACCATTTCGACGGCTGTGACGCAGTCATCAATCTGCTGGGCATTCTCAACGAAAGCAGCAACTGCAGCTTTGAGGAGATCCATGTCGAGGCGCCAAAAAAGATCATGGAAGCCGCACAGCAAAGCGGAGTCAAACGGCTGTTGCACATGAGCGCATTGAATGCAGACGAGACCGATGGTGTCAGCAACTATCTGAAAAGCAAAGGCAAGGGTGAAAACCTTATGCTTGTGCAGAACTCCGGGGCGGTCAGGGTGACAACTTTCCGTCCTTCGGTCATCTTTGGCGACAATGACAGCTTCATGAACCGCTTTGCACAACTGTTGATGATACCCGGTCCCCTGCCGCTAGCCTGTGCAGACGCAAAATTTTCTCCGGTCTATGTGGGCGATGTGACGGCAGCCTTCCTCAAGACGCTGTCGGATGCATCCACCTTTGGCAAGAGTTACGAGCTATGTGGTCCGCGTACATTGACGCTACGCGAAATCGTGGAATATATTGCACAAATCAAAGGAACTCATAAAAACGTCATCGCACTGGGAGATGCCATGTCGCGTCTGCAGGCAAAAATTCTCGGCGTGATGCCCGGCAAGCCCTTCACTATGGATAACTACAATTCACTGCAGCAGCCCTCTGTCTGCACACACAATGGTCTGCAACAGCTTGGTATCACGGCAACCGATATGGATGCCATCGTTCCACGAATGTTCGGTTAGCCCCTGAAGATGCCACAGATCTGGTTAAGCCTGGGCAGCAACCAGCGGAGAAAACACCATCTCTGCATGGCGATGCGCCGGCTCGGCGAACTCCTGGGCGAGGCGCAGGTCTCACCGGTCTACGAATCGGATGCCGAGGGTTTCAGCGGGCCTGACTTCTACAACCTGATCGCGGGTTTTGAAACCGAACAGAGTGCCGAAGAGTTGATCGCCCTCCTCTACCGCATCGAGGATGATCTTGGACGCATACGCGGAGAGCAGAAATTCAGCTCCCGAAGCATCGATATCGACCTGCTCACCTACGGCGACCAGGTCATATCGGTGAGTGGAAAAGAGCTCCCCAGAGAGGATATTCTTGACTACGCCTTCGTGCTGAAACCGCTCGCCGATATCGCCCCGCAGCAACTCCATCCGCTCACAGCAAAAAGCTACCTGCAGCACTGGCTGGAGTTTTCTCCCAAACCACCGCATATGAAGAAGATCAGCTCTGATTTTCTCAACAAAGAGTGCTGAAGCAAATCCTCAACAGCCCATAGGATGTGTTGAGCTTGCGAAGCTTCCGCATCTGCCGTACACGGACGTACAAATGCCGTGAGCGCAGGATGCGCAGGAACGGCCTGCTAACGCCCCTCACCTACGTCCGTGTAGGCGAAGCGCATCAAATATGGTCGATGCGCCTCGTACCTCGACACATCCTATGCAGATACGAGCAAGGGGGCTATTTGAGAAATTACAAAGTTACAAAACTCTCGGACATCCTTCCTGATTTCAGCTAAAATGCGCGGTTACATTACTCCTCGAAAACAACCCTCAAATGAAATACCATGTCTACGGCATCGGCAATGCGCTGGTCGATAAAGAGTTTGAAGTCAGCGACGAATTTTTAAATCAGCAGCAGATCGAAAAAAGGGTGATGACGCTGATCGACGATGAGACGCATCTTCAACTGCTGGATGATCTGAAACAGAAGTTCGGCCTCAAAAAACGCGCCGGCGGCGGTTCGGCGGCCAACACCATGGTCGCTATCAGCCAGTTCGGCGGCAATACATTCTATGCCTGCAAGGTGGGTGATGATGAACAAGGCCAGTTCTACATGCACGACCTGCATGCGGCCGGTGTCAAGACCCGTCTGGACCAGGTGAAAAAAGAGGGAATGACCGGCAAGTGCATGGTGATGGTAACACCGGATGCCGAACGCACCATGAACACCTTTCTCGGCATTACGACCGATTTTTCCGTCAACGAACTCCACTTCGAGGACCTCAAGGAGTCGCAGTATCTCTATATCGAAGGCTACCTGGTGACATCAGATCTGTCACGTGCAGCCGTGTGCAAGGCGCGCGAAATGGCTGCTGAACATCAGGTCAAGACGGCTATGACATTCTCTGACCCCTCGATGGTGACCTATTTTCGTGACGGCATCAGCGAGATAGTCGGCGATGGTGTCGATATCCTGTTTTGCAATGAGGAAGAGGCGCAAATTTACACCGGCAAGGAGAGTCTTGACGAGGCACTCGAAGAGCTGCGCCAGATCGCAAAAAAACTGGTCGTTACTCTGGGCAGCAAGGGCGCATTGATCATTAATGGCGACGGGCGCATCAACATCGATGCCGTTGCTACACAGGCTGTTGACACCAACGGCGCAGGAGACATGTTTGCCGGCACCTTTCTCTATGCTGTCACCCACGGTATGAGTGACCGGAAGGCCGGTGAACTTGCCAGCCGCGCAGCCTCACAAATCGTCTCCACCTTCGGCGCAAGACTGGAGAAGAGCAAGCACCAGGCCCTGCTGCAATAAATATCACTCCGTTATTCCCACGCCCCGCAGTGGCATTCTTTTACTCGACATAAATCAAAATCAAGCCGTAGCATTTAAGTCACTGTTTTAAAACATAGATTTAACGATAGTTCATATATTGGCATTGTCAAGAATCAGCGGATCATGCCACTACGCCTTATTATTGTCGGCGTGCGCAGGGAGCGCTTCTGTGCCACGAAAATCCTCGCCGTAGCCCCATCGGTAGGATGTTGCAAAATATGGCAATCCGCCAATGGTAACTGCAAACTGCATCGCCGACCCGAGCAAAACACCCAGGATCTCATCGCCGAACATGCGGGCCACGCACCGCTTCAAGGCTTCGTCGGCCGCCTGTTTCTCCGCACGAGAACCACCGTAGTAATAGGCGCGGTCATGTACGACGCAGCACTTCCTCCAGCGCAACGTTTCGCCGATTTGGTCACGGATCTCCTGCGGCAGTTCGGCATAACCGTCGGACATGCCGCCGCTACAGCCGTCTGAGTGCTTTTCCGGATCAAATTCTGGAATGCCTGTGATTCTCTCCCAGAGATCCGGCCTGGTGCGCCCATTGATGAATGCGAGTATTTCGTGAGTGGATTTAAACATCATCTAATACTCCGAAATCACATGCCTATGCGGGTAAAAATTCATTTGCAGAGTCAGGCGGCGCAAATACCGAGCGAGGCAGGAGATTGTGGACGACATAAAAGCGGTGGTCCTGGAGGGCGTCGTGGAACAGTTTCCAGTCACAATTCAAAAACAACGGGGTGTAGGGATAGACGTCACTTGCCCTGTCCTTGAACCTGCGAGTAGAGAGAGCCTGGTACTTCCAGGAGCCAACTCCCTTGGCGCAGTAATTCAACTCGACCGCCGGGAAATCAAAATACCCCCCAGCTATCTTTTCGATCCACTTCTCATGACGGTCGTCCCCGTTCTCGCCGGTGATGGAGCTCAACAACTCCTCGATTTTGTCCCGGCCTTGCGATGGCAGACCGGAAACATCAGCGTCCGGATCAGCGGCGCGGTATCGATCCATGGCCCGGCACATCTGTTCGGTTGCCTCGACAAAAGCGGAAGTATTGTTCCGCTCAACCACACGCCCTTTGTGGTCCATGTACATCCATGTGAGAAAGGGCTTGTCAGGACAACTCAGAGCGGCGCCATGACCCAGTGGCAAAGCATCGCCGACAAATTTGCTCGCACCCCGATCGAAAACCCCGCCAAAAAAGCCCTTCATTTTTTCGAGAAAATCACAATCTTCTTCACCCCGCTCATTCAGGGCGCGTATGTCATTCACCTTGTGGATCACACCGGCAAATCCCTGATGCGCCCAGGTATCGGCATAGACATGCATGGTGATCCCCAGCCTGTGCAAGCCGTACAATTTGCCCCGTTCCAGGATACAGGTGCGCACCATATCCCTGGCCACATAACTGTTAGGACGACAGATAAGTTTCTCGATGAAGCTGCCGCCTGGATTTTCTCCAGCGGGTTTACCACCATTGCCCGGCAGAAAATGAAAGGGAATCCACACGTAATGACTGGCGAGTTTATTGAAGTGACGGTAATCCAGCGCCTTGTGCGCAATAAGCTACGATGCCCGCCTCATGATGGCCAAATCCCGCATAACGGGCGATGACATAGGTGGCGGCGTGGTGAAAATCGATCTGCATCTCCCTATTCCTCAGCTAAAGACCGATCTATACATTAAAAGAGTAGTTGCTAACCCTCCAAAAGTCTATGGTTGTGAAGCAGGCGCCACCGTTGAACTTTAAGGCTCAGTGCGACAGCAATGCGCATCGCTGCATCAGTTAAAGCAGGTGACCGCTTCGACATTCTGTATTGCCTGGAAAACTCGATGTGAGATCTTCCAGATCCCCAATCATCAGTCATTACTGCCTATGAGCCATCCTCCGAACCCACAATCTCCCGGTAACGAAAACAGTCCGTAGTGTGATCATTCACCATGCCTGTTGCCTGCATAAAGGCATAGCAGATGGTGGTGCCGACAAATTTGAAACCACGCTTTTTCATCTCCCGGGCCATCAGATCCGATTGAGGCGTATTAGCCGGTACATTTTCCGCTTTGTGGAAATGATTGTGTAGAGGTTCGCCATCAACAAACTGCCACACCCACTCATCAAACCCGCCCGGCTGCTGCATGATCTCCAGGTAGATGCGCGCATTGGTCACGGCAGCATTAATTTTGAGGCGATTCCTGATAATTGCCGGATTGCTGATTAACTCTTCGAGTTTGGTATCATCATAAGCGGCAATCTTCAGCGCATCAAAATCGTCGAACGCCGCCCGGTAACCCTCACGCTTGTTGAGAATTGTCGACCAGCTGAGTCCGGCCTGTGCACCTTCGAGAATCAGAAATTCAAACAGTTTTCGGTCATCATGCAGCGGCACGCCCCACTCGGTATCGTGATACTCCTGCTCCAGAGGTGAGGCGCAGGCCCATTGGCATCGCGTGATAGGCATATTGGTCTCAAAGGCAGGTAGAGCGTGGATATGGAGCGGGTGATGGGGATCGAACCCACATTTGAAGCTTGGGAAGCTCCAGTTCTACCATTGAACTACACCCGCAACCGGCTTAGTCGTTGTCCAAAAATAACTTCCCGATCCTGCTTGCCCTGTTGCCCCTCTTCTGCGTTCCAGCAAGAGTTACATAACGCT
>JADWMH010000129.1 GCA_015767355.1 Gammaproteobacteria bacterium | reverse complement strand
GTACGACACTGCGCAGCAACAGCGTCTCGACATAGACAGCGCGGCCAAAATACCAGGAGAGCGATTGCAGCTGTGGATGATAGTAGTAGAGAGCCTCATCATCAGAGAGAGACTCAAGCAGCGATTGCTGCAGCTGATGCAGATGGCTCAAAGCGCCAAGTTGCTGGTGAGGACTGTTCATTGTCTAAAAGGCCGTCCGGGAGTAGGACCGCAGCGAAGAAAGAAATGTTTTAGGTTTTAGGTGTTAGGAACAGCCCAATTACTCGTTCTCACCCTCTTTGGTGGGAACGAGAAAATCACATAACACCTAAAACTTAAAACCTAAAACCTAAAACCCTTCTCTATTTGCCAGAGGGAGCAAAGACATCCATCAAGGCTTCCACGGCCTCTTTTTCATCTTTTTCAGGTACTTTTTCAGCTTCGACAACTGCCGTAGCAGCAGCTTTCTCCGTGGCTTCAACAGCAGCGGGAGCATCCATCGGCGCCTCTGCAGGGACTGCTGGCGCAGTTGCCTGCGGGGCAGCCTGCTCCGTGGTTGCGGTATGCTGCTGAACCTCACTCTCTTTCTTGGGGGTCATGGTCATGAAATAGGCAACCACGGCCCAAATCAGGATGACCAGCAAGATGATCATCATCATGGAAACTTTGCTCTCTTTTTGAGCGTCTGGTGCTTCAGCAACAGGGGGTTTTTCTTCTGACATGGTTTTTCTCTCCTGAGTCTCTTATAGCGACAGGTATATCATATCAAGGTTTAGAGGATGGTTCATTTTATATGTTGCAGCAGGCTGCCAATAGAGGCTGTTCCGATTTCCAGATGCGCATCGATCAGCTCCTGCGTGATTGCGCCGTCGCCTTTTCCGGCAGCCCAGTTGACTACGATTGCACAGGTGGCATAACAGAGCCCCTTTTCGCGCGCCAGAGCCGCCTCGGGAAGCGCTGTCATACCGACGACATCACAACCGTCAGCCTGCATACGATTGATCTCGGCTGCAGTTTCAAGCCGCGGCCCCTGGGTTACGCCATAGACACCTTCAGTGACAATATCGATGCCCGCCCCGAGTGCCGCATTTGTCAGAATTTGACGCAGCTCTCCACAAAATGGTTCAGTGAAGTCAACGTGGGAGACTTGGCCATCTTCGCCATCAAAAAAAGTCTGTTCCCTGCTCCAGCTGTAATCGATGAGCTGATCAGGGATGACCATCGCCTGCGGCGGCTGCGTGATGCCGCCGACAGTGGCAAAGCCAATAATTTGCTCCACACCCAGCTCTTTCATTGCCCAGATGTTGGCGCGATAGTTAATGCGGTGAGGCGGGATATTGTGGCCGCTGCCATGGCGCGGCAGAAACAACAGCTCGAGATTGCCCAGGCGTCCATGTGTCAACGGAGCAGATGCTTCACCATAGGGAGTATTGACGACTTCACGATGAATGATTTCCAGCTGCTTCATGCGGGTGAATCCGGTGCCGCCGATAATGCCAATTTTTCTCATGAATCAATAATCCTCTGTGGAAAAGATGCCGGGTGCATTGCGTAAAAATCCCCTGTAGTCCATGCCATAGCCAAAAACATAGCTGTCTGGAACCTCCAGACCGACAAAATCGGCATCTATACCGCAATTTCTGCTGTGTTTCTTTTCGATCAGTACAGCTGAAGTAACAGATTTCGCGTCCTCTTTCAGACAGGCTTCGCGAATCTCTTTCAGGGTTTGACCGACATCCAGGATATCATCCAGAATCAGCACATCACGTCCATGCAGGGGGAGTTCATGATGATGTTTCCACACCAGCTCTCCACCACTGGTATCTCCGCTGTAGCGGGTGGCCTGGATATAATCGAATTCCAGCGTGAAGTCCAGCTTCGGCAGCAACTGGCCGGTAAGCACCACACCGCCATTCATGACGCACAACAGGATCGGGGTTTTAGTGGAGAACCAGCTGTTTAAATCTGCAGCCATCTTCTCAATGCATGCATCGATCTGCTGCGGCGTGTAGAGACATTCTGCATTGCGCAGCACCTGGTGTGCGTGTTCAGCGGTCGTATGATTCATGCTGTCTTCTCCATCGCTATCGCAGTAACTCCTTCATCGGCCAGTTTCACTGCCTTGCTGCCGCGCTTACCGGATAACTGACCGGCAAGACCGCTACTTTGTTTTGCTACCATTGTCTGCAGACGGCGCTGACTTTCGTCAGTGTGATACTCGCGCATTGCCTGCAGAATTTCATCCGCTGCCTGCGGCTGGTTGCATATCAATACCATGTCGCATCCGGCATCTACAGCAGCCAGTGCACGCGTCGCGTAACTGCCGGCGGATGCGGCTGCAGCCATGGAGAGATCGTCACTGAAAATCACGCCGCCGAATTTGAGCTGATCACGCAAAACCTGTTGCAGCCAGAAGTGCGAAAAACCGGCAGCATGCTGGTCAGCCTGCTGGTAGATGACATGTGCAGGCATGACTGCCTCCAGTCCCTCGCTGAACATACTGACATAGGGCCTGACATCATTCTTCATGATGACGTCGATATCACGCCGGTCGACAGGCAGATCAAGATGAGAATCCTCAGTGACGGCGCCATGTCCCGGAAAGTGTTTGCCGACGGCTGCCATTCCCGCATCATGCATGCCATGCATCCACGCGGCGGCCAGTAGAAAAACGACTTCCGGGTCGGCATGGAAGGCGCGATTTCCAATCACTTCACATACACCCAGTCCAAGATCGAGAACCGGCGCAAAGCTGAAATCGATATCAACCATACGGCACTCGGCGGCCATCAGCCACCCCAGTTCACGGGCCTGCTGCAGGGCCTTCCAGGCATCCTGATCGTAGCATTGCCCCAGCCATGCCATAGGCGGCAAACTGGTGAAGCCGTTATGGAACCGCTGCACCCTGCCCCCTTCGTGATCGACTGAAATCAATAATGGCGTGGGTGAACTGGCGCGTATGCTGCTGACAAGCGCAGCCAGCTGTTGGGGGTTGTCGTAATTGCGGGAGAAGAGGATAACACCGCCGCAGGCGGGGTGTGCGAGACGTTTGGCATCCTCTGCTGTCAGTTCCACACCTGCGACATCAAGCATGACGTTTCCGAAAATCAAGGCTTTCTCATTTACCCGGTTCATTTTTCAGTATTCTTGTTAAGCATCATTAAGGATTCAATGCACATCCTACGGTTACTGATTCAGGCCGTAGGATGCTGCTGAGGAACGAAGCGCATCAATCGAGGCATTGCGCCAAAATCATGGTGGATGCGCTGACGCTTATCCCCCCTACAATTATTCCGTAATGTTCCTGTCTTTCGTGGTTATGTCCTACGCCGTGCTGCAACCCTTAACCGCAGCGCATTGAGCTTGATAAAACCCTCTGCGTCCTTCTGGTCATAAGCGCCCTCGTCGTCTTCGAAGGTTGCGATGGACTCGTCGAAAAGCGAGTTGCTTTCAGAACGGCGCCCTGCAATCATGACGTTGCCTTTATAGAGCTTGACGCGCACGTCGCCATTGACCACCTGCTGGGTCTGGTCGATTGCCGCCTGCAGCATCTCACGCTCGGGGCTCCACCAGTATCCGTTGTAGATAATCTCGGCATAGCGCGGCATCAGTTCATCTTTTTGATGCGCGGCATTGCGATCCAGGGTCAAAGACTCCATGGCGCGATGCGCCTTGAGCATAATGGTTCCCGCCGGCGTTTCATAACAGCCGCGGGACTTCATGCCGACATAGCGGTTTTCGACGATGTCGTCACGACCGACGCCGTTGTCGCCGCCAACCCTATTCAAATACTCCATCACTTCGGAGGCTGACATCGCTTTGCCGTCGATGGCGACGATGTCTCCTTTTTCATAACTGAGGATCAGATAGGTTGGCTCGTCAGGAGCCGCTTCAGGAGAGACGCTCCAGCGCCACATCTCCTCTTCCGGCTCTGCCCAGGGGTCTTCGAGGATATCGCCTTCATAAGAGATATGCAGCAGATTCGCATCCATCGAATAGGGGGATTTTTTACCCGCCCTGGCGAAATCGACATCGATGCCGTGCTGCTCTGCATAATCCATCAGCTTCTTGCGTGACAGCAGATCCCATTCGCGCCAGGGAGCAATAATTTTCACATCCGGCATCAAAGCATAGGCGCCCAGTTCAAAACGCACCTGGTCGTTGCCCTTGCCGGTAGCACCGTGCGAAATGGCGTCAGCGCCGGTTTCCCTGGCAATCTCAACCAGGCGTTTGGCGATCAGGGGACGTGCAATGGATGTACCGAGCAGGTATTCGCCCTCATAGATGGCATTGGCGCGAAACATCGGGAAGACGTAGTCACGCGCAAACTCTTCACGCAGATCTTCAATATAGATCTCCTTGATTCCCATCGCCTCGGCCTTGGCGCGCGCCGGTTCGACCTCTTCACCCTGGCCGACATCTGCGGTGAATGTCACCACTTCACAACCATAGGTATCCTCCAGCCATTTGAGAATGACGGAGGTATCGAGACCACCAGAGTAAGCGAGCACAACCTTATTGATGCCGGAGTCAGACATGATAAAAATCCTTGGAAAAGCGCAATAAAGCGGAGAATTATACCTGATTCAAATGGTGAAAATGTGAAAAATCGACATCCTTATGCGTTCCCTCTCGGGAGAGTGGGAACGAAGAAATAATTCACCACGAAGAACACGAAGAACACGAAGAGAACCTGGTTTTTCTTCATGTCCTTCGTGGTAATAAAACGATGGGCAACGGCTTTGTGGCCAGCTATATAACGCTGGTTTCCACACTCCCCCGTGGGAACCCGGAATCAGTCGAAATCCACAGGCAGATAGAAAAATACGAAGCGCCCTTTTTCAATGTCGATCTTCAGCTTGGCGCCATGATAGAGGCCGTAGTCGACATAGCCGGGAATTGCAGAATCGGCATGGCATTCACTGGAGTGCTGGGGAGATTCAAAATCCCGGTCACGGTCATACCAGGAGAGCAGCATATAGTCGCCCAGGCGCTTCCCGGCCTCATCATTGGCAAGCTGCATCGCCTGTAGATAATCGGAGAGCTGCGTCTCCGCCTGAAGACAGACGATGTCAACACCGGTGTAGTCGGCTTCGGTTGGAATGTTGCAATATGAGGACATGATGGACTCCTTTTGATCCTGATATAAGCTTTGGTTGGTAACCGTACGGCTTTTTATTCATGATCGAGAAACGCTTCGACATGTCGAATAAATCTCTCGGGCTGCTCTGCATAGACCCAATGGCCTGCATTCTCGACTTCAATAAAGTCAGTATTGGGAAAGAGTCTGGCAGTTGCTTCCTCTCCGTTTTGGTCGACATAGCCGGATTTTTCTCCACGAAGAGAGAGCGTATCACCAGCATACTGACGCCCACTATAGTCTGGAAAATCCATGAGTGCTTGAATACCGGCGCACAGGAAATCAAGATTGATGCGCCACTGCCACCGCCCGTTTTTCCGGGCAAGGTTCTGCAACAGATAGGCGCGAATTTCCGGCTCATCGATTGATTGTGCAAGCTGCGAATCCGCATGTTTGCGATCCTGCAGCGACCCCGGATCCAGTTGCTGTAATGCAGTAAAGATAGTAGTGAAACGATGCGCATAGTGAACAGGAGCGATATCGACAACCACCAGGGCATCGACACTGTGCGGTTGAGTCAGCGCCAGGGTCATCGCCACCTTGCCGCCCATGCTGTGACCAATAAAGGTTGCGGAATCTATCGACAACTGCTGCATCAACTCCTGCACATCCGCAGCCTGGGCCTGGTAGCTGATATCAGCGTCATGCGGAGATCGCCCATGATTGCGAAGATCGGGAATGATGCAGTGGTAGTCGGCCTCGAAATGCCGCACAATCCTGCCCCAGTTGGCTGAAGAGCCGAACAGACCGTGCAAAAACAGCAGCGGCGGGGTTAAGTCAGATCCGGATTGCCGAAAATGCAGCTGCACAGCGGATAGTTCCTCTGTTCATAGTCCTAGCGAGACCAAGTCT
>JADWMH010000128.1 GCA_015767355.1 Gammaproteobacteria bacterium | reverse complement strand
ACTGCTTCGACTGCAGGCACCTCTGCCGGCATCAGTGGAGGCAGGAACGATGCAAAAACTGTTGGCTCATACTACAAAGGGGTAGCTACCTTTACGGTTGCCAGGGGTGGGTTGATGTACGAAGCAGCCATCGGCGGGCAGAAGTATAAATTTTTCCCCAAGTAACCTGAACTCTCACATCATTTGCGGTATTTCCCTTTATTACCACGGAACACACGGAAGAGTGACTCGCTCCTATGGAGCTGGCTTTTAAATGGATCTCCTCTTTTTCCGTGTTTTCAGTGTGTTCCGTGGTTATTGCTATGATCGAAACCATCGATTCTCCCTATATCCATGCCGGCAATGCTGAAAATTTCGCAGCGCTGGTGCTGAAGAATTCAAACCGGGGGCCGGTGCTGGTTAATTTCTGGTCGAGGAAGGCAGGGCCCTGCCTGCGTCAATACCCGGTCCTGGATAAACTTATCCATGGTTATGACGGCCGACTGCTGCTTGTCAATGTTGATGCAGATGCCGAGGTCAAAATTACTGCGGAATACGGCATTGCCAGTCTGCCGACGCTGAAACTTTTTCGTCATGAAAAAGTCGTTGAAACCCTGCATGGGTATCAATCCGAGGCCGAGTTGATCAACCGCCTGAATCAGTATGTGGCGCGGGATTCAGACCAGCTGTTAGCCGATGCAATTGCAAAATACTCAAGGGGCGATCAGCAGCAGGCGTATGCCGGCATCTCGGATGCTATCGTCAATGATCCTGCCAATCCGCGACTCCCGATAGCGCTTTGCAAGTTGCTGAAGCACGAGCGGCGTTACTCCGAAGCGCTGACCTTCCTGACATCATTGCCGCAGGAGATCAGTGCGATGAGCGAGGTGAATGCGCTGCGGGATGAACTTGGTTTCATGCTGATTGCAGATAACATCACTGATGTGGAAGCACTGATTGAGCAGGTTGAGCATGAACCTGGCGATCTGCATGCCAAGGTAGAGCTCTCCGCATTCTATATTTTGAACGGCGAGTTTGAAGCAGCCCTGCAACTGCTTGTGGATATCATGGAGATCGAGCAGGGCTACCATGACAACTACGCTCAAAAAACGATGCTGAAGGTCTTTAATACCCTTGGCAGTGATCATGATCTGGTGAAGCGATTCAGGCCAAACCTGCGGCGTTATACCCATTAGGGGGGCGTTTCATCTGACTCACGAGTCTGCCAAAAGCTGCTACCTGTTTCCAGTCCGTGAACTCCACCACTGCATTGCGTTCAGTGGGTCCTCCGGTCATCCACATGATCATACGGATCATGAGACGGTCTCTGAATTTGTATCTTGGGTAGTCAAGCTTTCCCGCAAACACAGCAAGTTCCATGGGTTTCCAGGAGATCTGTTTGAGAAATTTATTCAGGTATGGATTTGTTTCCGGAGTTCTCTTTTCAGGCTTACGAGCGACAAGGTTTACAGAGAAAAATGCATTGGGCAGGGTGTTGAGCATCGCGGTGTTGTTGTTGATGAAGTCGACAATGAGCGGGCTATGTTTCCCATAACGGATGCTGGCCCCGAGAATGACCCTGTCAAAATTCTTAAGATTGATGTTTGACTCATGTTCGACAGAGATGAGTGTTGTCTCCTCCTGTTGCTCGATGACCTTCTGCAAAAATTGACAGATCTTGGCGGTGTGGCCATCTGTTGAAGAGTAGAGAATGAGGGTTTTCATCCCATGGAGTTATTCAGAGGTTCCTTAATCATCTCTCTGCTGGAATTATTGTCTGCCTACCACATTCAGCCTGGTGGGGCCCACATCGCTGCCGACAACTTTGAAAGTCGTCAAGCCTGTCCAGTATCCTCCGAGTGAAACCGTTTCGCCAGCCGGATAACTTCCGACTTTCATGTTGTTTGCTAAAACCACATAGCTGCCGCTGCCCGGCGGCATCACAAAATAGACCTTGCAGGGGCTTGAGATACAGGTTCCCGATGAGCCTGCTTCAAGTGTAATCTCTCCAAAATTATTCGTCCCGGATGCTATCGATGAACTGCTGGCAAGAGTGACCAGACAAAATGTGATTGCAAGATGAATGTTCATTGTGAATAATTTCATTTCAGATCACCGTTGGTAGTTGAAAATTCATGGAAAAGTCCCGCAGAAGCGGGGCTTTTCTTCATACGGCACATCGCTATCTATGCGATCCCAAGTGTGCGCTCGATATGGGCTACCACCTGTGGATGCAAGCCGAGACCGGATGAGAGCTGCTGCATATAGCGTTGCTCCGCTGCTGTGTTCACATCTATCGCAAGCAGTGAAGCGGCATAGATCTGGGCCGCCATCTCCGGCTTGTTGCCTGCAGAAGCAATAACGCCGTCCAGATTCAGAGGTTTGTTCGCTTCGGTGATAAAAAAATCCTTTTCATCCTGGGTGAGCCCGTCATCATCCAGTTTGCCGATGATTTTCTGGATCTCTGCATTATCGATCTTGCCGTCTGCCTTGGCTGCGCTGATCATTGCCTTGACAATGATTTCAGCATCATTTTCAAGCGCCAGCTCGTCGTCGCGTGATTGCGGTTCGGCCAGGGCCTGCGGAGGGCCGGAGGGGGATTGTCCGGCATTTTTAAGTGCGGACATCGCCATCGAAGCGAGCATGGCAAGCGCACCCCCACCCACGGCGCCGCCGACGGATTTGCCGCCGCCGCCGAGGAGTGCTCCCGCAAGAGCACCCAGGCCGCCAAGCGCCGCTTTATTATTGCCCAGATTGCCAAGCAGATCACCGAGTGCGCCTCCGGATCCTGACTGCTGTCTCCCCTGAGGATCAGAGTTTCCTGATTGAGATCCGCCGGCCATTTTACCGAGGCTGCCGAGCAGGTCGCCCAGGGAGCCGCCACCGCCTGCTTCCGGTGTGTTTCCTGATGTAGAGCCGCCAGCCATTTTACCGAGGTTGCCGAACAGGTCACTCAGGGAACCTCCGCCACCGCTAGGTTCCGGTGAGTTTCCTGATTGAGAGCCACCCGTCATGTTGCCAAGGCTGCCGAGCAAGTCACTTAGAGAACCACTGTCTCCCTCTCCCCCACCCAGCGCATTACCTGCCCGTGAAGGACCTGATTGAGACATGCCTTGTTGAATTAATGAACCCAAGATATCTGTAAAACCAGCCATTGTTACCACCTTTAGTTGTTAGTTGTTAGTTGTTAGTTGTATGTATTATGATTGTTGCCTGTTTGGGGGTTTCATTTTATATGTCATTGCGAGGAGCCTAAGCGACGAAGCAATCTGAGCCGGATTGTCGTGTTGTTTAGGCTCCTCGCGTTGACGAATAAAGCAGAACTTCCTTAACATTTTAGAGACTGAACCGCAGCAAGGTATTTGTCAACTCAAATTGCTTTTGTTTCACAGGGCGGTTATCGATCAACCTGTATCTTCCGCAAACAAAAAAAGCCCCGCATAACGGGGCTTTCTCGAGCTGAAAAACAGGGCGTTGTTACATCATGCCGCCCATGCCTCCCATACCGCCCATCGGATCCATACCGCCGCCGGCAGCAGCAGGAGCTTCATCTTGAGGCTCCTCGGCAACCATTGCTTCGGTGGTGATCATCAGTCCGGAGATCGAGGCAGCGTTCTGCAGTGCAGCGCGGGTCACCTTGGTTGGATCGAGGATGCCCATCTCGATCATGTCGCCGAACTTGCCGTTGGCGGCGTTGAAACCGTAGTTTCCTTCGCCGTTGGCAACGTCGTTGAGCACAACGGATGCTTCACCGCCGGCATTGGAGACGATCTGGCGAAGCGGCTCTTCCATGGCGCGGCGCGCCAGCTTGATGCCGACGTCCTGGTCATGGTTGTCGCCGCTGAGTTCTGAGATTGCAGTCTGCGCACGCACCAGCGCAACGCCGCCGCCGGCGACGATGCCCTCTTCGACAGCAGCACGGGTTGCGTGCAGTGCATCCTCGACGCGCGCCTTCTTCTCTTTCATCTCGACTTCAGTAGCTGCGCCAACCTTGATGACGGCAACGCCGCCGGCCAGCTTGGCAACACGTTCCTGCAACTTCTCGCGATCATAGTCGGATGAGGTCTCTTCGATTTGAGCACGAACCTGCTCGACGCGGGCCTTGATCTCATCTTCGTTGCCTGCGCCATCGATGATGGTGGTCTCTTCCTTAGTGATGATGATGCGCTTGGCTGAACCGAGTTCATTCAGGGTCGCCTTTTCCAGTGACAGGCCAACCTCTTCAGCGATCACGGTGCCGCCGGTGAGAATGGCAATATCTTGCAGCATTGCCTTGCGGCGATCACCAAAACCCGGAGCCTTGACTGCAGCGACCTTGACGATGCCGCGCATGGTGTTGACGACCAGGGTTGCCAGGGCTTCGCCTTCAACATCTTCAGCGATGATCAGCAGCGGTTTGCTGGCTTTGGCAACGGCTTCCAGCACCGGCAGCATGTCGCGGATGTTGGAGATCTTCTTGTCGAACAGAAGAACCAGGGGCTCTTCCAGATCGACATTCTGTCCTTCCTGGTTATTGATGAAGTAGGGGGAGAGGTAGCCGCGGTCAAACTGCATGCCTTCGACGACATCCAGTTCATTCTGCAGGGCGGAGCCCTCTTCAACGGTAATGACGCCCTCTTTACCAACTTTTTCCATGGCATCTGCGATGATGTCGCCGATGCTGGGATCGGAGTTGGCGGAGATCGAACCAACCTGGGCGATCTCATTGTTATCCTGGCAGGGTCTGGAGATGCTTTTCAGCTCATCGATTGCAGCAGTGGTTGCCTGGTCGATGCCGCGCTTGAGATCCATCGGATTCATGCCGGCAGCAACAGCTTTGAGGCCTTCGCGGACCATCGCTTGTGCCAGAACGGTTGCAGTTGTGGTGCCGTCGCCGGCAATGTCGGAGGTTTGTGATGCAACCTCTTTAACCATCTGGGCGCCCATATTTTCAAAGCGGTCAGAGAGTTCGATCTCTTTTGCGACAGAGACGCCGTCTTTGGTGATGGTAGGAGCGCCAAAGCTCTTTTCCAGTACAACGTTGCGGCCTTTGGGACCGAGGGTTACCTTCACCGCGTTGGCGAGGATGTTGACGCCGGCCAGCATTTTATGGCGGGCGGCATCAGCAAAATGGACTTCTTTAGCAGTCATGATCAATGATTTCCTGAATTATTCAAGTAAAGCAAATTAAGCTTCGATAACACCCATGATGTCATCTTCTTTCATTACAAGGACATCTTCCCCGTCAACTTTGACTTCGGTGCCGGCATATTTGCCAAACAGCACCTTGTCGCCAACCTTGACGTCAAGAGGACGGACTTCACCGTTGTCCAGAATGGTGCCGCGACCGATGGACAGTACTTCACCTTCGATGGGCTTTTCGGTTGCGCTGTCGGGCAGTACGATGCCGCCGGCGCTGGTGCGTTCTTCTTCCATGCGGCGTACTACCACACGGTCATGCAAAGGACGAATGCTCATGGATTTACATCTCCTGATGGATTTCTAAAATAGAGCACTGTTAGCACTCATTAAACTCGAGTGCTAATAATAGGGGCAAAAATGCAAAGGTCAAGGGGGAAAAGGGATATTTTGTCGTATGTTCTCTTTTTTTACCACGGAACACACGGACTACACAGAATTAGTAAGGTTTTAAGTTTTAGGTTTTAGGTTTTAGGTTTTAGGTAAGGGCAGGCTGGCCGATAAAAAAACCCGCCTTGTAGGCGGGTTCTCAATCAAGCGAGGAAAGATCAGGGTTACTTGATCTTGGCCTCTTTGTACATTACATGCTTGCGGACGACGGGATCATATTTTTTGATCTCCATCTTTCCGGACATGTTGCGCTTGTTTTTGGTCGTGGTATAGAAGTGTCCTGTTTTAGCACTGGATACCAGACGGATTTTTTCACGAATTGATTTTGCCATGGTATATCCTCCTAAATTTTCTCGCCGCGTGAGCGCATGTCGCTCAGAACCGCGTCGATGCCGTTTTTATCAATAATACGCATTCCATTGGCGGAGACGC
>JADWMH010000021.1 GCA_015767355.1 Gammaproteobacteria bacterium | reverse complement strand
GTTTTTACTGCAAACTGCCAACTGAAGACTGCAAACTTTTTTTAGCTGCTTATTCAGGAAACTCTTTCAAATAGCCAGTCATCTCTCCGGGTTTCGGCTCCTCACACCATGGAAACACGCCAAGCAGCGGCGCATCGATGCGCTCTCGTAGAGTATTGATAATCTCATCCACCGCCTCCATGCGGGGCTGCAGCTGATTCGCTATCCAGCCGCCAAACTCCAGCCCCGTCGCTCTGATCGCCGAGGCCGTCAGCAGCGCATGGTTAATGCAGCCGAGACGCAAACCAACGACCAGGATCACCGGCAGTTTCAGTCTGCGCGCCAGATCCGGCAGCATCGCCTCATTGCCAAGCGGCACTTCCCAACCTCCGACGCCTTCAACCACCACTCTGTCAGAAATGTCTTCAAGATCACGGCAGGCAGAGACTATCTCTTTGATCCGGATAGTCTCTCCACTGCGTGCTGCGGCAATATGCGGCGCAATGGCAGGCTCGAAGGCATAGGGATTGACCTGCAAGTATGGCAAATTGCTTGAACAGGCCTGCATGATTTGCCCTGCATCACTATTACGCAATCCTGCAGCGCTGGAATCACACCCCGAGGCAACAGGCTTCATGCCCGCAACCTCGAAACCCCGGTGCTTGAGCAACTCCATCACCGCAAGGGTGACGATCGTCTTGCCCACCCCGGTATCGGTGCCTGTAATAAAATAGCCGCTCATCTGCCCACTAGCATGACAACAGCCATCACACCAGTTTTATAGGATGTGCTGAGGAACGAAGCGCATCAACTGATATTGTCGTAACACCATCCTCCGTCACCTGCTGCGGCGCCCATGCATGACCATAGACGATCTCCCAAGTCGAGGGGATGCGCCCGTCGCTGCGATACTGTTCGTAGGCGTCCCGAAACTGCTGCATGCGTTTTTTACCTGTCAATCCTTTGCTGCGGCCGGCCGCGGCATTCTGCGCACCGATGCTCTTGATGTCATGCATCAACTGATCGACGCTCTCATAGGTCATGGTGATCTGCTCTGCATCGATGACAGGATCGGCAAACTGTGCTTCGACCAGCATATCGCCTATATCATGCATATCCTCAAAAGAGCTCACGTGGGTTCCCCCATCCACCTGCGCCCACGCGCTGCGCAGCTCATTGAGCGTATCCGGCCCGAAAGTTGTGAACATCAGCAGTCCCCCCGGACGCAATACCCGGCGAAACTCCCTGAAGGCCGACGAGAGATCAGAACACCACTGCAATGCCGCATTAGAGTAGATGATATCAACACAGTGAGCTGCCAGCGGCAGCTGCTCCAGGTCGGCGCACAGCGGCAGCGGACGCCGCAGAATACGCCCGCGCCGTTTTGCCCGGTGCAGCATCGGCAAGGCAAAATCGAGTGCAATCACGGATGCCTTTGGGTAGCGCTTGAGCAGGCTGGCGCATGCCTCGCCGGTGCCGGCGCCGATATCGACGATCATTTCGGGCTGCAGCCGAATATACTCCAGCCGCTCCAGCATGCGCCGGCCGATCTCGCGCTGCAGCACAGCGGCTTCATCATAATTTTCGGCTGCACGTGCAAAGGCGCGGCGCGCATGATGCTTGTCAATCATTCAAAGACTCCAAAGCCTGCATGCATTGTTCACCATGGGATAAAAAAGGAGCATGCCCGGCGCCATCAATCACTTCAATTTTCGCATCTGCCCGCAGCAGCCTGACACAGCCCGCTGTCGCCGCCGTGACCAGCTTGTCCTGTTCACCGTAAAGCCACAGGGAAGGCGTCTCGAGTTGATGCAGCTGTGAGCGCTGGTCCGTCTGCAGCAGCAGCTGCAAACCTGTCAGCAGCGCGTGCGCCGATGCCGCCGGCCGCATGGAGAGACTCGCCTTGAGCTGGCGCAAAACCGCTCCCGGCTGCTGCGACCCACGCACCTGCAGCCCCAAAAACCGCATCAATGTCTGCACCGGGCTCGCTGTCAGCGCTTCTCCAAACTGTTGTAAATCAACCTCGGCCATACCGCATGGCCAGTCGCTGCGATGCACGAAACAGGGGGTCCCGGCGAGCATCACCAGCGCCGTCAGGCGTTGAGGTTCTCTCAAGGCCGCCTGCAGTGCTATCTGCGCCCCCAGTGACCAGCCCATCCAGATGGCCTGAGGCGGCGCAGCCTGCAGGCAGGCATCAGCCCAGTCATCCATGCTGCTATCAAGCGGCAGCGAATCGCTATCGCCATGCCCCGGCAACTCAACGAGAGTGACCCGCCACTCCCGGCTCAATATCGGCAGCAGCGGCTGCCACACGGCTGCATTCATGCCCCATCCGTGCAGCAGCACCAGCGGACGTCCAGATCCCGTAGTTTCGGTATAAAGCCCCATCAATGATCCTGCCGTTGTATCTGCTCCAGCGCTTCCAGCAGCCGGTCGACATGTGCGGCAGTATGCGTTGCTGAAAAGGTGATGCGCAGGCGTGCACTGTCCTGCGGCACAGTCGGCGGACGGATTGCAGTCACAAGGATTCCATGCTCCGCAAGAGCATGACTCCAGCGCAGGGCGCGATCGGCATCACCGGCAACCAGCGGCTGGATGGGAGTCTCACTTGGCATCAGCGGCAACCCAAGCTGCCCGGCGCCCTGGCGAAAGCGGCTGATCAGTTGCCGCAGATGATCACGACGCCACTCATCGCTGATCACGATTTTCAGGGCTTCGCGCAGCGCCTCCGCCATTGCAGCCGGCGGCGCAGTGGTATAGATCCAGCTGCGGGCATCCTGGATCAGCGTCTCAATGAGAGTCTCACTGCCTGCCACAAAAGCGCCGAAGACGCCGAAGGCCTTTCCCAGGGTGGCCATCAGAACAGGAACCTGCTGCTGCGTATAGCCGGCACTGCATCCCACGCCCTGTTTGCCGAGCACCCCGATGCCGTGCGCATCATCGATCATCAGCAGTGCATCGTGCTGCTCACAACAGGCTGTCAGCTGCGGCAGCGGCGCCATATCACCATCCATACTGAAAACCCCGTCACTAACGACCATGCGGTTACCGCTCTCAACAGCACGCAGCTGCCCATCCAGCATCGCGGTGTCGGCATGACGGTAGCGGTGGAAGGCAGCAGCACTTGCCAGCCCGCCATCGATCAGCGAGGCATGATTGAGACGGTCTTCGAACAGCTGGTCGCCACGCCTTGTAAGCGCACTGATAACGCCGATGTTGGCCATATAGCCCGTTGAAAACAGCAGCGCCCGCTCACGTCCAAGCCACTCCGCCAGTTCCTCTTCAAACGCATGGTGCGCCGCAGTATGGCCCGTGATCAGGTGCGCCGCACCACTGCCGACACCCCAGCGGTCGATACCGCGTTTCATGGCCCGTGCGATATCAGGATGATTCGCCAACCCGAGGTAGTCATTCGAACAGAAACTGAGCAGCGCTTTTCCGTTACACAGTAATTCAACCTGCTGCGGAGAACCGATGACCTTTCGCTGCCGATAAAGATCGTGTGCACGCTTTTCAGCCAGCTGCTGTTGCAGCCGTACCATCAGTTGTTCAGGATGATCACTCATACAAGCTGCTAATTCATATCCTGGCGAGACCAAGCTTCAGGCTGACGAGACATGGAGATCTGTTTATCTCTCGCAAAGACGCAGAGACGCAAAGGGTTTTTCTTGTTGTTTTTCTTAGCGTGCTTTGCTGCTTTGCGAGAGTCGTGATTGAAATTTGATTCATTTGTAAAGATGTTGTTCACTCAAGGATTAATAGAATATGCAGAGGAACAAAGCGCATCAATCGGAACATGCCCCCTACCCATGACAACAGACTTTCGGCTCCTCTTCGATCTGCTCCATATTCAATCCCAGGCGCTGAAACAGCTGCTGATCACGGCTCTCTTCGGGATTGTCCGTAGTCAGCAGGCGCTCACCGTAAAACATCGAGTTGGCGCCGGCGAGGAAACACAGCGCCTGGGTTTCGTCACTCATCTGCGTACGCCCTGCAGAGAGCCGCACATAAGACTCCGGCATCAGGATGCGGGCAACAGCAATGGTGCGCACGAACTCCAGCGGGTCCAGCGCGTCTGTGTTCTCCAGCGGAGTTCCCTCGACCTTGACCAGCATATTGATCGGCACCGACTCCGGATGGCTGGGCTGATTAGCCAATTCCTGAAGCAGACGCACGCGGTCACGGCGCTGTTCTCCCATACCAAGGATCCCTCCTGAACAGACATTGATACCCGCATCGCGGACATATGCCAGGGTATCGAGGCGGTCCTGAAAGGTGCGCGTGGTGATGACATCGCCGTAAAATTCAGGCGAGGTGTCGAGATTGTGATTGTAGTAATCGAGCCCGGACTCCTTGAGACGTTGCGCCTGGGGTTGCGTGAGCATACCAAGAGTGACACAGGTTTCCATGCCGAGTCCCTGTACCGCATCGATCATCTCGATGACCCTGTCGAGATTTTTATCGGTAGGATTGCGCCATGCCGCTCCCATGCAGAAACGCGTCGAACCACTCTCCCTGGCTGCTCTTGCCGCACTGATCACCTCATCCAGCGGCAGCAGTTTCTCCCGCTCCAGGGTCGTATCACTGGAAGCACTCTGGGAGCAGTAGCCGCAATCCTCCGGACAGGCCCCCGTTTTGATGCTCAGCAGCGTGCTCACCTGCACCTGGTTGGCATCGAAATGGCGACGATGAATAGTCTGCGCCTGAAACAATAGATCGTTAAACGGCAAGCCAAAGAGATCCCCGATCTCTTCCACACTCCAGTCATGTCGCTGCATTTTTTCTGCTCCACTATTATTCTGCTAAACTGGTAAACATTGAGTGACCAGCATCTTTACAAATGAGTCATGTATCAGTAATGACTTGTCAGTCTGAGACATGGTCTCGCTAGATATTTCACAGCTGTCCATGTTAATGGGCTGCTCATATTTGTCAACCAGCAAGGACAGCAATGGTTAACAACTGGATAGAATATATACAACTCAAACTGCTTCCCGGCTGCTGCCTGCTGTGCGGAAAACTCTCCGGGAAGTTACAGGATCTCTGCCCGGCTTGTAAAAGCAGGCTCCCCCTCAATGATCACCACTGCAGAAGCTGCGCCCAGCCGTTGCCATTGTCAACAACAGGAGGAAGCTTGTGCGGGCGTTGCCAGAGAAATAATCCCTTATTCGACCACTGCTTTGCCCCTTTTCGCTACCAGGATGAACTCACCAGCCTGCATCACAATTTCAAGTTTCATCACAAGCTGGCGGCAGGGCGGTTGATGGCTGAACTGATGTGCGAGCAGTTTGAAGCTCCGTCACGCAATTTGCCCCAACTCCTGATCCCGGTGCCGCTGCACGGCAGACGTCTCAGAGAGAGGGGATTCAACCAGGCGCAGGAACTCGCACGCATACTCTCGGCGCGACTCTCGATCCCTATAGACTCACACAGTCTCTGCCGTACACGCAATACCACGGCGCAATCCGGCCTGCCTAAAAAGGAGCGTCAGAGAAATATCCGCAATGCCTTTGCGCTTACAGCAAAGGTCGCCTCTCCTCATGTCGCCATCATCGACGATGTCATGACCACTGGCCTCACCGTCAATGAGATCGCAAAGATCCTGCGCGCATCCGGCGTCTCAGAAATCGAAATCTGGGTTTTTGCCAGAACACCTTGAGTAGGATAATTGCACTGAACGCAGTGAGCCGGCTGCGCGGTAGCAGCCGCCATGGAATCGGAGCGGATCGACAAAGGTCTCCAACAGCACAGGGCGATATCCCCAGTGTTGTTGCCAGTCATCACACGCCCGCCGCACCAGTTGAGCAAGCACATGACTGGCCAGATTCTGAATCCTGACCCAGGGAAAGATAAGAAAGCGGCTGTTATTGAGCACCCACGGCAGGTTCTTCATTCGCTGTCGCTCATTCCAGCCGATCCAGCGATCACGAGAGCCCACAGACCTGGCTGCTCCACTGAGCATAATACAGCCCAATTGGCGGGAACCAGCCTCGATAAAATAGCGTTGGCGGTAGCCAAACGGCTTCTTGTAGCCCAGGTAGTGATAACGCTGGACATATTCATTCCACAACTCCCGATCAGCCTTGTTTCCGGCGGATGTCAGCGTGACCGGCCCAATGGCTGCCAGCGATGTTTCCAGCAGTGGCTGCGGAGCGCTGCGTGTGCTCATTGCGGGTAAACGTTGCGGGTGTGAACCAGGGTAACTGTAACTTTTCTGTATCGCCGGCAAGCGTAGAATCCCGTCCTCCTGCAATCGATTCAGTAGTTTGGTACAGGCATCGATTTTCGGGCGCCCGGCCGGCGTCAACCACTCGAGTGTTTCACACACGGTGGCGATAATTTCACTGCGCGGGAAACCTTTCCATGATGGTGCAGATGTGGTCAATATCCACTGAAAAGATCTCTCGATCCCCCTGGATCATGACTGGTTGTGGCAGCTGCGGCATTGAATGCATATCCGTGATGACAACGACTCAGGATTAATCATGCCATGTTGACTCGCCCTTGTTTATCGCTATTTGCGAAATATATTTTCCGGACAGCTGCAACTGCTTGTTTATCACAGGGAATCAGGTCATGCATCAGCACTAAAAACAACGCATTTTGTTGCACTACGCTTTTACATGGAGATATACTGCCAGTCGTCACATTGTGTGGCGCAAAAATCACTGAGACCAAAGGAGAATATTCATGGCTACAGGCACATTTGAACTCAAGGCCGGAGCAAACGGCAAATACCATTTCACTCTGAAGGCGAGCAACGGCCAGGTGATCGCCAGTTCCCAGATGTATAAGACAAAAAAAGGTGCTCTCAATGGCATTGAATCAGTTCGCACCCATGCTGCAGATGCCACGTTGAAAGATACCACCGAAGGCTGAAACTCAATCTCTGGTTTCCAGAGAAGAGAGTACAAGATTCCATTCATCACCCGGCTCTCAATCTGTTCTCTGGTATCAGAGTGACATGGTTTTGTTGCGGAAACGCCCTCGCTACGGTCCCTATTCTCGGGCAGGCTCCCAGTTACGGAATAATTTCCTCGCGCTCATGCCATTTGCCATCGAGGTTCTCACGCGATAGCCGATAATCCTCCAGGTGGCCGCCCAGCGCCGAGGCGATCGGTTCGAGCAGTTTCTGCGCACTGTCCACACGGCTCATGTAAACAAAATCTGCGCCGGCGTCATACAGACGCACACTTTCAGCAAGTTCGATGGCGTTGGCGATGATGACTGCCTCGGAGTTCAGGTGACGGATATCTTTCACCAGCCGCAGGTTGCTGGTCCCCTTGAGCACGTCATCCTGCACTGACACGAGCACCACACGCGCCTTGTCAACACCTGCGTGGTGCAGCGTCTCCGCATTGGCCAGGTCACCGTAACGCACCGTGGGTCCAAGCGCTGCGATATCTTCATGTAAATGCAGATTGAAATCCACCACCAGGAGATTGTCCAGCAGTTCAGGGTTTCGCTGCTTGAGTTCGAATAATAGCGAGGAGGCCAGACGGTGGAACCCCAGCACAGCCAGCGAGTAGCTTTCTCTGCGCTCCTCGCCTGTGCTGTCCGGGGGGCTGAACCTCAACCAATCCAGCAATGGCTGCAGCCGCTCATAGAGATCGTCCGCATAACGGTAGAGGGTCGGCGTGATGAGGGCGGTTAAAATGAAAGCAAAAATTGTGGCGCTGTTGAAAAACTCGTCTACGTGACCGAGCCCCAGGCCCGCATACACGATGACCAGGGAAAACTCCGACACCTGCGCGAGACGCGTTGAGGATACTATCGCATTACGCCGATCCAGGCCATTTAAGTACAGCAGCGGCACAAACACAATATAGCGCACCAGGATTGCCGCCAACGCGAACAGGAGCGCCAGCAGCAGGACGGCCGAACCATCCGGAATGGGGATAGTCATCCCCAGCCCGACAAAAAACAGGATAACAAAAAAATCCTTGACCACGCCCACCTTGCTGATCACGTCACCGCTGAAGGGAAGGCTGGCGATACTGGCGCCGGCAATCAGCGCGCTCATCCCCGGCCCCACCGCCATATGTAGAGAAGCCCCCAACAGCGCATCGCTAAAAAAATCCAGGTTACCGCCGAGGAAAACTATGCCGAAACACCAGCCCACGGCACCAACCAGCATGAGTTCGGGAGATGTGGCGATCCAGCGAAATAACACCGGCAGAAGATAGCGTGCAATAGCCACGGTCAGAACAGTCAACAAGGCGATGCCGGCGAATGCGCTGAGAATAGGCCCGATCTGAGGGTTTGAAAAATTTGGCTGGATCGCGATCACCACGATTGCCCAGATATCCTGGAAGATCAGCAGGCCAAGCGATATCCGGCCGGCAGTCGTATCCAGCTCAAAGGATTCCTGAAACAGTTTCACCACCAGCAGAGTGGAGGACGCCGCCAGCACGATGCCCATGTACAGAGGCGCAAAACCACCGCCCAGCGCAGTCACACCCAGGCCTGCCAGCAAATTAGCCAAAGCAAAACCCGCCAGGACACTCAGGGGAAACTGCAGCAGCCCGGTAATAATGATGATGCGTCCGCTGGAGATGATCTTGCGAAGGTCGAGTTCCAGGCCGATAACGAATAACAACAGGACCAGACCGAGTTCTGCGATAACCGGAATGTTCTCCAGATCATCCATCAGTTCAGCCCCGCCTGGGCCGGCGATGAAGCCAGCCACCAGAAAGGCAGCGATGGAGGGGATCTTTAGGCGATGAAACACCACTGCAAGGATTCCGGCAACCAGCAGGCTGATGCCGATATCGTGCACCAGAGGGGCGAGCGCGCCGCCAGCTGCCATTGCCGCTCCGGGAAAAAAGAGCAGCAGGATAAATCCGCTTACCGCCATTCCCTTTCTGCGAAAATCAGGAAATTGTACGGCAACAAAAAGCCTGGCGAAAGAACGCGATGTAGAGTCTGATTGATTGATCATATGAGGCGAATCGTCACTCTAATTTTAAAAAAATCGGCTACTTCTCAGAATAGGTGATCACACCATCCCACTCTGCAGGTGGAGGTTGCTCCTGAAAGGCTTGAATGCGCTCCAGATAAAGAGTGTAGAGGATCTTGTCCGCCGGCTTCCTGGAGAGCAGTAAAAATTGCCGGGCGGCGAATTCCCATTGCTGTTTGAAAAAGGCGTCAAGCGCCTGTTGATGTTGCACCAGTCTCTCCGGGTCGATATCCGGCACAGGTTCAAAGATCGCAACGGGTTGTTTTTTCCCTTGACGCGCACCTTGTCCAGTTCTCGAAACGGGACATTCGGGCAGGCATGGCGCGTGGATTCACTGACGATGAAAAGGGATGACAGCCTGACTTTTCGTACGAAGTTATTGAGAAGTTAGCCGTATTACTCCTAAATTGAGGGAAGAGTGTTGGCCGATAGCGTAGCCCAGGTCAAGGGAGAGCATGTTTGCTCTGCCATCGAGTCTGTAGACGCAACCGCCGAAGACATTATCCAGCGTAATCGCATTGACCGTGGCTTTTTCAAACACTTTGCCCACATTGCCTGGCGTGCAGGATGAATCCATATCTCCGTTGTAATACTTATAGCCTGCGGAAAGCAGCCAGCGGCTGGTCAGCAGATAGTTGCCATTCAATCCCAGCGTCCAGCCCTGCTGGTCAAACACATCTGCGCTGATGCCTGGAACAATAACCGGCCCGCTCTTGCCGTCCCTGTCGTGGTAGTGGATGCTGGCGTTGATGTCGAGCCGGTCATTCACTCTTTTTCCAGCCATAACACACCCACGGTTAGCGTGTCTCCAGTACGCAGGTCTGCAGTAGACTATCACTGCGAATACTATCTGAATAGTTAGCATGAGTGTAGAAGAGTTCAGGACGCACCCAGGGCTTTTCGGGCCCGGTGCCGAATTTATGCTGCACGGACACCCCTGCCGTCACACTGCTATTATTCAGGTCATCGTAATCTTGATAAAATGAGGTTTGAACGCCAACGGTGAAACGTGCGCGGGTAAAATCGGTTAATTGCAGGATTCTTCCCGCTACAATCTCCAGTTGCAGCAGGTTGTCTGAGAGCTCATCTTCATCGAAGGCGGAGTAATTGAGGTTATCCTGGTATTACCATTGCAGTGATGGATCAAGAATCCACTCGCCTCATTCCATCTCCGCCTGAGATGCGCCGGATAGCAGCAACAAGGGAACAAAAATGGTCGAGATACAGTATTTTTTCTGCATGTATTTTTCCTTCCTTTTTATGAGTGATGAGTAATCCAAAAATCCGCATTCGCACTGCGAGAATACGGCATTCAACGAACAGGATCAATTCTCATTTCAAACCAGGAGGCTGCTCACCGCCTGAGTGATACAGCAGAATAGTTACAAGAGAAGGGAGCTTACAAGATCACCAGGTCATCACGGTGAATGAGTTCGTCATCGTCGATATAGCCGAGAATCTCATGTATGCGCGTCGATGGCTTCCCCTTAATGCGCCGGACCTCATCACCACTGTAATTAACCAGCCCCCTGGCAATCTCGGTTCCGTGCATGTCAATGCAGGTGACAACCTCGCCGCGTCGGAAATCACCTTTGGCTTCGGTAACGCCAATAGCCAACAGACTCTTACCCTGATTCCGCAGCATAGCTACCGCGCCATCATCCAGCGTCAAAGCCCCCTTGACCTGAAGTTGGCCGGCAAGCCAGCGTTTTCTGGCTGTGGTGCTTTGTTGAATCGGTTTCAGCAGTGTGCCAACCTCTTCTCCGGTTGCGATGCGCTGTAAAACCGCCGGCTCTGTACCGCCGGCAATAATGGTCGCTGTTGCAGACCTCGCTGCGACACGCGCGGCTCGAACCTTGGTGATCATGCCGCCAAGCCCCAGACCGCTGCAACTCTCCCCGGCTGCTTCATCCAGCTGTGTTGAATTGACATCCGACTCTTTGATCAGCCGGGCATTTTCATGTTTGCCGGGATCCCTGTCATAGAGACCCGGTTTGTCTGTCAGCAGAACCAGCAGGTCGGCTTCCACCAGGTTTGCAACAAGCGCGGCAAGGGTGTCATTATCACCAAAACGCAGTTCATCATTTGCGACCGTGTCATTTTCATTGACAACAGGGATAACGCCCAGCGACAACAGGGTCCTGAGCGTACTATGAGCATTCAGATAGCGTTTGCGGTTTGAGAGGTCATCATGGGTCAGCAGTATCTGCGCAGTATGCAGTTCACGTCTGGCGAAACAGCTCTCCCAGGCCTTGACAAGCCCCATCTGGCCGATGGCCGCAGCCGCCTGCAGATCGTGCAGCGAGGTTGGACGGCATTTCCAACCCATACGCGACATCCCCTCTGCAACGGCTCCGGATGAAACTACGACCAGTTCGTGGCCCTGGTCCACCAGATCAGCCATTTGGTCGACCCAGACGCCAAGACGTTCGCGATCGAGGCCACGGCCATCTGCAGTCAGGAGCGCACTGCCAATCTTGACCACCCAGCGGGATGCGGCGGCAATATTTTGTCGTGACATTATTTCACTGGATCCCATGGTTCATCCGCCTCAGCTTCAGATGCAGCAACATTAGCCTCAGATTGCTGCTGTTCGAGATATTGCATCAGTTGCTGCACCAGCTCTGCTGTACCCTCTCCGCTGACCGCAGAAATCGCGAATACCGGTCCTTCCCATGCGAGCGCCTGCAGCAGTTCTTCATGGCGCTGCTGAAGATCATCGTCGCTAAGAAGATCAATCTTGTTGAGCACCAGCCAGCGTTCCCGTTGCGCCAGATCGCCACCAAACTTAGTCACCTCATGGACAATCTGTCTTGCTTCTGTGGCTATGGCATGCATCTCCCAGCTGGCAATATCGATAACATGAAGCAATATCCTGGTGCGCGCCAGATGCTTAAGAAACTGAATCCCCAGCCCGGCGCCTTCAGCAGCCCCCTCGATCACCCCGGGAATATCTGCAATGACAAAACTGCGGTCCTGACCGGCGCTCACAACGCCTAGATTCGGATAGAGTGTTGTAAAGGGATAATCAGCAATTTTGGGGGTGGCGCTGGAAACCTTGCTGATTAAACTGGATTTACCCGCATTCGGCATGCCCAGCAAACCGACATCAGCGAGCACGATCAGTTCCAGGTGCAGAAGACGAACATCCCCCTCCTTCCCATAAGTGAACTGCCTTGGAGCACGGTTGGTGCTGCTCTTGAAGTGGATGTTGCCAATGCCATGCCTGCCGCCTCTGGCAACCAGCATCTGCTCTCCATGCTTCAGCAACTCTCCGATCAGCTCTTCGGTCTCCGCATCCTCGACGCGCGTACCGACGGGCACCTTGACATAAATGTCCTCACCTTTGCGGCCAGTCATCTGCTTGCTCATACCGTTGGTTCCGCGCTCGGCACGATGCAGGCGCCTGTGACGAAAATCCACAAGCGTATTCAGGCCGGAATCCGCCACCAGATAGACGCTGCCGCCGTCGCCGCCGTCACCGCCATCGGGACCGCCTCTGGGAATATACTTTTCGCGGCGAAAACTGGATCCGCCTTTACCGCCATCCCCAGCTTCAACCTTGATGATTGCTTCATCTACAAATTTCATGGTTTTTTGTTCAGTTTATCCAATCTACATTGCAACTATAGAGCTGTTAATTCTACTTTGTAAGATTATTTTTTAAAGCACAGATGAACACAGACAAAAGAAAAACACACTAATACAGGAGTGCAAAACTATCTATAAGCAGAAGGGACCGAAAAACCCCGTCATTCCGGCATGTTGTTAGCCGGAATCCAAGTCGGTTAACCTGTAAATGGTTGATTCCATGGATCCCTGCCTTCGCCGGGATGACGTGTTTTAGCATTGTTTCTACTTATAGATATTTAAGCACCGTTGTACTAATTGTCTTCATTTTGGATACTACATCCGTGTTTATCTGTGTGCATCTGTGGTTAATTCTAAATCTGGCAAACAGGAATCATAGGCAGCTGAGGGCATAAAAAAAGCCCCGTGATCAGCGGGGCTTTGACGGCAGAACTGAAAATCAGTTCAGGCTGGAACCACGCTGACAAACTGGCGGTTCTTTGGCCCTTTCACTTTGAATTTCACAAAGCCATCTGCTGTTGCGAAAAGGGTGTGGTCACGACCACAGCCGACATTCTCACCGGCATGCACTTTGGTGCCGCGCTGACGAATGATGATGTTGCCTGCGCTGATCTTCTGACCGCCATACATCTTGACGCCAAGGCGTTTCGATTCTGAATCGCGACCGTTGCGTGTACTACCGCCTGCTTTTTTATGTGCCATGGTTGTTTACTCTCTTTATACTCTCTAGCCGTTAATGCCTGTAATCTCAAGTTCAGTGTACCATTGCCGATGACCCTGGCGCTTCATGTGATGCTTGCGGCGTCTGAACTTGATGATTGTGACTTTTTTACCACGCCCATGGGATTTAACAGTAGCTGTTACCTTGCCACCATCGATATAGGGAGCACCAATCTTGACATCTTCACCTTCGCCAATCATGAGCACCTTGTCAAGATCAACAGATGCGCCTTCGTCAGCGTTCAATTTTTCTACTCGGAGGGTCGCGCCTTCGGTTACCCGATACTGCTTGCCACCTGTCTGAATCACGGCATACATACCCTGAATCTCCACAAAATAGTTCTAATAGACGAGATAAAGAATCCCGTAAAATCAAGAGCGGGAATTTTAGAGAGTTAACGCTCTCACGTCAAGTAAAAGTGATTTCTAGTTACACATTGAAGCGAAAATGCACCACATCACCATCCTGTACGATGTAATCTTTTCCCTCCAGACGCAGTTTACCGGCCTCTTTGGCGCCCTGCTCACCGTTGCAGGCGATAAAATCATCAAAAGCCGTTA
Organism: Gammaproteobacteria bacterium; assembly: GCA_015767355.1. Lineage (GTDB taxonomy): Bacteria > Pseudomonadota > Gammaproteobacteria > Chromatiales > Chromatiaceae > Sva-25. The sequence continues at coordinate 1,938 of JADWMH010000021.1, read as the reverse complement.
TTTCTGCACGAATAAAACCACGTTCGAAGTCGGTATGGATAACTCCGGCAGCCTGCGGCGCCGTTGCGCCGACAGGAACAGTCCATGCACGCACCTCTTTGACCCCGGCTGTAAAATAGGTCTGTAAACCCAGCAGTTTGTAACCGGCGCGGATAACCCGGTTCAGGCCGGGCTCATCCAGACCCAGATCATCGAGAAATTCCTGCCGTTCCTCATCATCCAGTTCAACCATCTCCATCTCTATCTCTGCACACACAGCAACAGCTGCCGCGCCCTCTTCTGCAGCAAGCTGCTGTACCGCCTCCAGCATCGGATTGTTGTCAAAACCATCCTCGGCAACATTGGCAATATAGAGCGTTGGCTTGATGGTCAACAGATGCAGGTCATAAAGTTCGGCGCGAGAATCATCATCGAGATCGAGAGAGCGCACCGGCTTGCCACCATCCAGATGATCCGCCACTTTTTGCAGCAGCTCTTTTCTGGCAATGATCTTCTTGTCACCGCTCTTGGCCTGACGCTCCGTCTTGTTCAAAGCTTTCTCGACCGACTCCAGATCAGCCAGCGCCAGTTCGGTGTTAATCACCTCGATATCTGATAACGGATCAATCTTACCCGCCACATGCACTACATCATCATTCTCAAAACAGCGCACCACATGACAGATCGCGTCAGTTTCACGAATATTAGCAAGAAATTTATTCCCCAGCCCCTCACCCTTGGATGCGCCGGCAACCAGCCCTGCGATGTCCACGAACTGCATGGTGGTGGGAACAATTTTTTCGGGGTGGACGATAGCAGCGATCTGATCCTGGCGCGGATCAGCAATTGGAACTATGCCCACATTGGGATCAATGGTGCAGAAGGGATAGTTTTCCGCAGCAATGGTCGCTCGGGTGAGTGCATTGAAGAGTGTGGATTTGCCCACATTCGGCAAGCCTACGATGCCGCATTTAAAACCCATGGATTTACCTGTATGAAAAACAGAAAAAGCCCGCAAGGGGCTTTATCATTATTTGGAGCCGGCGAGAGGAGTCGAACCCCCGACAAGCTGATGACAAGAGCCAAAAGGGGTGGCTCTTCAACAAAACGTAACACTACGAATCACACAATATCAACATCTTAACATAGTTAAAATCAGTTTGTCTTAGTTTAAAAGTGTTACGTTTTTTTTGTGGTGTTACGTTTTTGTTACGTTTTTGAAGTCCGTTTTTCGATCATGGAAGGCATTTTCCTGATACAAAAAAGCATCTGTTTACAGAGGCCATATTGCAGATTCATACGCTTGCCGACGTTGCCACTATCCACGATAGATATTTGTCCCAATCTTTCACATCCCTCTCCATTTTTTCAGCGGGAGGAAGCCAACCACTGCAAGCATCCAGTCGAACCTTTTCTTCGTTAACCACAACATCAGCAATGGATTGGAGCACAAGACAACGCACCGAGCTGACTAAATGGTAACCGCTGACACCCGTCAAACCGTAATTATCGGGAATGTTCTGACAGAGCTATTTTATATCCCTTCGATAAACAACAGCTTACAGTCTGTCATAAAAACAGCGTGTGACAGAGAGTGTGACAGACTCAAGACTGTGCGACATTAGGCCTTACAACAACCCTGTGAGGCTTTTTTTATACAAACTCAAAATATCATTGACCCTTCCGATCTGATACCAGGCGCACAGCAGTCGTTATCCGCACTGAAAAACAGGACGATGGCTTCAAGCCGGTCAAGTTTAGCGTGTGGTGTCCGCAAGTCATCTCCGGGATCGGTGAACAGCGTGACACCCTGCATGACAGATCCATCCATATTGAGATGCGGCGCAAATTGCCGGGTGAGAGATCACGCAAACTGCCCTCTGAATACTACGAGCAGCAGATAGCTATCAGACGGCGTTGCCTGCGATGGGCCGAGGATAACGCACCCAGGCTGAAAAA
>JADWMH010000127.1 GCA_015767355.1 Gammaproteobacteria bacterium | reverse complement strand
GCAGGAGCTGGCGCAGCCTGGGGAGCAGCTGCTGCCGGAGGCGCTTGCCGGGCAGGTGCAAATTTAGGCGCTGCAGGATCCTGGGGCATTGGAGCAAACTTTGGCGCCGGCGCAGGCTGCCCGGCAGCTTGTGACGGCAGCGGAGGATAACGATAATCCTGCTCTGCACTGACCACATCAATAGTGGCTGCCATCACCATGGCTGCTGAAATTGCAGTAGCCACTCCATAATTAAGAGTTGTTTTCATGTTTTGAATCTCCTTCGGGATATAACTAGATATAACTATTCGTATCTGCATTGAATCATTATTATCAGTCTATTACCAGAGTTTATTAGTGAAAATAGCGTATCCCGCATAAAAAACAGTAGTAATTTCCCAATTTTTTACTTGTCGCGACAAAACTTCTTGCCACATATGTGCATTTAACCACTTGCAAATTGCGGATTATCAGATAGGATTAACGACATGGAGAAGAGGAATATTAAAACAAGAGAGATTTTTTTTGACAAATCTCATCCGGATGGACATCAGGCCAATACGGCCGCAGAACGCCTTGCCGGTGTTAAGGGAATTCTTGATCTCAGCGCCGTATCTGCGAATCATTTGCGCATCACCTACCACCTGCTTGAGATCAACCTGGAGCAAATTGAGGAAGGCCTGATAGAAGCCGGATTTTTTCTCAAGAACAATCTCATCAACAAACTCCGCGACGCGCTCTTCTTCTACACTGAAGAGACCGAGCGCGCCAATCAGGGCTGCACCAAAGGCAACAGCAACTGCACCAGAAAGGTTTTTATTGCACGCTATAACCAGATAAACCACGGTTGCCGTGACGTACGCCCCGATCACTGGCGACGCTATCTGTAAAGCCACCATTGCCTCTCAGATCCTGCTGCTTTCTGCTCAAATCCCCGGCCATATCTATACCCCTATCGAGAGATAAACCTTGCCCCTGGATAAGTATAAAATTGCCGAGCTGCGCAAAGAGATCAACTTCAGCGACACGCTCAAAGGAGAGCATCTCCTGTTTCACACCACCTGGGGACTCTTCTCCCCGCGCGCCATCGATCAGGGCACGCGCATGCTGCTGGAGTATCTTGATGTCAGAAGTGATGACAGGGCGATTGACCTCGGCTGCGGTTACGGCCCCCTGGGACTGACGATCGCCAGGCTGGCGCCGCAGGGAGAGTGTCTGCTGGTCGACAAGGATTTTGTTGCCGTCGAGTATGCAGCAAAAAACGCCGCCCTGAACAACATCAGCAACGTCTCTGTACAGCTCAGTGACGGACTCAAACATATTGGCAAGCAGTCGTTCACTCTGGCAATCACCAACCTGCCGGCCAAAACCAGCAATGAGCACTACTACCTCTTCTTCCAGGACATCTATGACCATCTCGAGCCGGGCGGGCGCTTCTACGTGGTTGTAATTTCCGGGCTGCGCAATTTCATCAAACGCGCGTTTACCGAGGTCTTCGGCAACCATAAAAAACTCAAGCAGGGTAAGAGCTACACCGTGGCAATGGCGATCAAAGAGTAAAAACTTCAGGGCATACAACATGACAACCATAGGCACTCCCCTCTCTCCCTCTGCAACCCGTGTACTCTTCTGCGGAGGCGGCGAACTTGGCAAAGAGGTGGTCATCGAACTGCAGCGCCTTGGCGTCGAAGTCATCGTCATAGACCGCTATGCCGATGCACCGGCCATGCAGGTAGCCCATCGCAGCCATGTCATCTCCATGCTCGATGGTGAAGCGCTGCGTACAATCATCGAGAGTGAGAAGCCGCACTATATCGTGCCGGAAATCGAGGCGATCGCAACAGATACCCTGGCCGCACTTGAGGCAGAGGGTTTCGCCGTGATACCGACTGCCCGTGCTGCTCAGTTGACCATGAACCGCGAAGGCATCCGTTGCCTTGCTGCAGAAGAGCTGGGCATCCATACCTCTGCATACCGTTTTGCAGAAAACAGGGAAGAGTTCGATCAGGCGATTGCCGATATCGGCTTGCCCTGCATCATCAAGCCAATCATGAGTTCATCCGGCAAGGGGCAAAGCACTATCCTGAAAGAGTCGGATATCGATGCCGCCTGGGAGTATGCGCAACAGGGAGGGCGCAGCGGCGCAGGCAAGGTTATCGTCGAGGGATTTGTCGATTTCGACTACGAGATCACACTTCTGACCGTACGCCACGCCGGAGGAACCAGCTTTTGCGAGCCGATCGGACATACCCAGGTCGACGGGGACTACCGGCAATCCTGGCAGCCTCAACCTATGAGTGATCAGGCCATTGCCACAGCCAGAGGAATTGCCGCACAAGTGACAGGTGCACTGGGCGGCCGGGGGATCTATGGCGTCGAACTCTTTATCAAGGGTGATGAAGTGATTTTCAGCGAGGTCTCCCCCCGCCCGCATGATACCGGCATGGTCACCATGATCTCCCAGGATCTCTCCCAGTTTGCGCTGCATGCGAGAGCCATTCTTGGACTTCCAGTTCCCAACATCCATTTTCACGGCCCGTCAGCCTCCAGCGTCATACTCGCTGAAGGAGAGTCTTCGCAGGTCAGCTTCGACAACCTCGAGGCCGCCCTGGAACAGCCGGATACCCAGGTTCGTCTTTTTGGAAAACCGGAGGTTAGTGGTCAACGCCGCATGGGAGTCGTACTGGCGCGCGGCGAAACGCTTGATGATGCGAGACGAAAGGCGATGGATGGGGCCGACGCGATTGAGATTAATCTATGAATGCCGCCCCCTAACCCTAACTAATCAGGTGTCAGCAACCCGCTGTGCATCGCTGAAATCGAGGGTTCCCTCGTAAATTGCCCTGCCGGTAATGGCGCTGTCGATACCACTGTCCGCGACCTCCAGTAATCGGTGAATATCATCCATATTGGTGATGCCACCTGAGGCAACCACGGGAATCGAGATCGACCCGGCCAGCGCCGCCGTTGCTTCTGCATTGACGCCCTGCATCATACCGTCGCGGCTGATATCGGTATAGACAATGGCGCTGACACCGGAATCTTCAAAACGCCTTGCAAGATCAACCGCTTTAACATCGGAGACCTCCGCCCAGCCCTCGACAGCCACCATGCCATCTTTGGCATCGATGCCGACAATAATATGGCCGGGGAACTGTTTGCACACCCGCTCGACAAACTCCGGTTCACGCACTGCCTTTGTACCGATGATGCAGTACTCAACGCCTGCCTTGAGGTAAGACTCAATGGTTTCGGCATCACGGATTCCTCCGCCCACCTGGACCGGCAGCTCAGGAAACGCCTGCGTAATGGCGCGCACTACGTCGCCATTGACCGGCTCACCCTCAAATGCACCGTTGAGATCAACCAGATGCAGGCGGCGCGCACCGGCATCGACCCAGCGTTTTGCCATCGATACCGGATCGTCCGAGAACACCGTATCATCCTCCATGCGCCCCTGGCGCAGACGCACGCATTTACCATCCTTGAGATCTATCGCAGGAATTATCAGCATAATCAAAGTTTCCAGTTAACAAAGTTTTTCAGCAGCTGCAGACCATCATCAGCGCTTTTTTCAGGATGGAACTGCACTGCAAAGAGGTTATCTCTGGCGATTGCGCAGGTGAAGCGCTCGCCATACTCCGTAGTGGCGGCAATCAGGTCGCTCTCTTCAGGAACCACAAAATAGCTGTGAACAAAATAGAAGCGGCTGTGATCGGCTATGCCTCGCCACAATGGATGATCAATGGCGTGCTCAACCTGGCTCCAACCCATATGCGGGATTTTCAATGGCAGACCATTATCCCCCTTGAAATCACCCGAGAAATGCTGCACCTTGCCGGGCATCATACCTAGAAGATCGGTACCGCCGTTCTCCTCGCTATGATCCATCAGCACCTGAAGCCCCATGCAGATCCCCAGAAACGGCTTGCTTGCTGCAGCTTCACGCACTGCGCGCTCAACATGGTGGTCGCTGATGGCAGCCATGCAGTCGCGTGCGGCGCCCTGGCCGGGGAAAACCACGCGGTCGGCGTCATGAATCACACGGGCATCGTCGCTGACGACAACCTCTGCGTCCGTGGCGACATGCTCCACGGCCTTGGAGACCGATCGCAAATTTCCCAGGCTGTAATCGACAATGACAATCTTTTCCATAGACTAGCGAGACCTGGCCTCAGACTTACAAGGCATGAAAGTGAGCATTATCTCTCGCCAAGGCGCAAAGACCGCAAAGGTTTTCTTGGCGATCTTTGCGTCTTCGCGAGAGCCATTATTGAAATTTGACTCATTTGTAAAGATGTTGGTCACTCAAAAATTACTAGGAGCCTGTCCGAGAATAGAAGACCTACTGCGGACAGGCTCCTAGAGTGACCCCTTGGTTGACGGCATCGTGCCTGACATGCGCGGATCGGCTTCAAGCGCCATGCGCAGTGCGCGGCCAAACGCCTTGAAGATGGTCTCGGCAATATGGTGCGCATTACGGCCGCGCAGATTGTCGATATGCAGTGTCACACCGGCATGATTGACAAACCCCTGGAAAAATTCGACAAACAGATCGACATCAAAATCACCTATGGCGCTGCGCCTGAAATCGACATCAAACTCCAGTCCGGGGCGCCCGGAGAGATCAATAACGACACGCGTCAAAGCCTCGTCCAGCGGCACATAGGCGTGGCCATAGCGGTAGATGCCTTTTTTGTCGCCCACAGCCCCGGCAAACGCCTGTCCCATGGTGATGCCGATATCCTCGACAGTGTGGTGGTCATCGATGTGCCTGTCACCTTTGGCTGAGATCTCAAGATCCACCAGCCCGTGGCGGGCAACCTGATCGAGCATATGCTCCAGAAAAGGTATCCCTGTATCAAAAGAGGCGCTTCCGCCGCCATCCAGATTGATGGCGACCCTGATTTGAGTCTCCAGCGTATTGCGTTCGACTTCGGCTGTTCGTGACATTGTCATTTGATCCATTGATGGATAATCGGAGTTATTGTAACGGAGTTTCATCGCGCACACGCAGGAAAACAGCAAAACGCGGCACACCGTTTTTCGTGAAGCCCTGGTACCTGTATGTAATACGGCTGGTGATGGGCGGCGGGTCTGCTCTCTGTTGCATAGTGAGGCCACTGCCGACAAAAAAAACAACACCGTCATCACTCCTTACTTTGAGGGAACCCGTCATCCCCGCAAGCTTCCCCTTGCCCGGCCGATAGCCGATCACCGTCGCTTCAGCATTTGAAAACTGCTTCAGTTTCAGCAGATCACTGCTGCGCCCGTTCCTGTAGAGCGCTGCTGCACGGTGCAGCATCAATCCTTCGCCGCCGTCGTCAATCACGGATTGCAGCCGCTGCATCAGTTCACCATTGTCCGCAACCTTGTATTGCCTGATCACGGCGAGATAGGGGGATGCGGATTGTTCCACCAGTTGCCGCATCGACTGCAGACGCCGGGAGAATCTCCCCTGGTGCTGCGGCAGGTCAAATACCATCAGGCGAACCTGCTTCCAGCCATCGTGCGGCGTCATCTTCCTGACGACAGCGCTGACTTTCTCATACCGCCCGCGTCCTATCCACAATTCACCATCCAGGGGCACCGGCGGAAACTTTTCGGTAAACCAGGAGGGAGCAGCAAAACGATACCCTCCCCTCGATACAAGCTGGCTGCCATCCCAGCGGGCGCGCACTCCATCGAGTTTTTCACTCACCCAGTAATCGCCGATATCGATACCCTGATGGTATCTGGTCGCCAGCATCAACGCCGGCTTTCCACCTGCCAGAATATCAGGGAGGTAAAATAGAGCCGCGACAGAGAACACCGCCAGTAATCGCCCTGCATCCTTGCATATCGTCATCATAGTGAATCCTTCCTTGAGTTGATTGTTGGATATTCCATACACCCACGCCATGAACTCTATCAAAGCACTCATGAATAACCAATAATATTTGTGCATCAACTCACCAGGACTACTTCAGGTGATATAAATCAAGATTCCACGCTACTCATGTAGGGTAAAATAGTCCGATTATTTCTTTGCTACTGCTTTGCTACT
>JADWMH010000126.1 GCA_015767355.1 Gammaproteobacteria bacterium | reverse complement strand
GATGACGCCGGCTCCAATGAATTGATCTTCGTTATCGTAAATACGCACCCAGCCGGAAGCCGGAAGAGTAGACGCAGTAACTGCTTGCCCCTGTTTGAGATAGTGTGATGCATCTGCACCCAGTTTTACTGCAGGCCACTGCACCAGTCCGCTGTCGATCGGCAATAGCAGTTGATCGAGCGCCTGTAGATCTCCATCAAGCCCAAGACTCTGCAGCTGCTCCAGAGAAACCATCCCGGAGTCGTCATAGGGTCCGACAAGCGTGCGCCTGAGTGCTGCAACATGGCCACCGCAACCGAGCTCTTCACCGATATCTTCAGCCAGTGTGCGCACATAGGTCCCTTTGGAACAGTGGATATCCAGCTCCAGCAAATCATCATGCAGGGAGACGAGATCGATTGAATAGATGGTGATGCGCCGGGTTTTGCGTTCTACCTCCTTGCCTTCGCGCGCCAACTTGTAGAGACGTTCGCCCTTGTGCTTGACGGCAGAGTACATTGGAGGAAGCTGTTCGATTTCACCGATAAACTGCTGCAGTACAGCTGTGACGCTCTCCTGCGTTACACCTTCGACGGCACGCGTTTCGATGATTTCACCTTCGGCATCCGCCGTGGTCGTTTTCTCACCCAGCTTGACTGTGGTCAGATAGCGCTTGTCGGCATCAAGCAGAAATGCCGATGCCTTGGTTGCCGCACCCAGACAGATGGGCAGCAGTCCCGTTGCAAGCGGATCAAGACTTCCCGTGTGGCCCGCCTTGTCCGCTTTGTAGAGACGTTTCACCCGCTGCAGCGCGGCATTCGAGGTTAAATTGAGGGGTTTGTCCAGTAACAGAATACCGCTGATATTGCGGCCTTTGCGACGTCGCGCCATAACAATCTACTCGCTATCTTTGTGCGCATCATCCGCAACCGCTTTTTCAATCAGCGATTGCAGATTATTGCCGTAGTCAATACTGGTATCAATGACAAATTTAAGCTCAGGAATGGTGCGCAATGTGCTGTTTTTGCTCAACTCATGGCGCAGATGACCTGCCGCCTGCTGCAAAATTTTGAGGTTCTCTTCGGCATCACCATCAAGAACCGTGAAATAGATTTTTGCATAAGAGAGATCCCGCGTCACCCTGGCCTCGTGGATCGTAATCATGGCGAGTCGCGGATCTTTCAGCTTAGGCACAAGTTCAGAGAGGTGTCGCTGAATCGCAACACCGATACGTTCCGAACGACTGAATTCAACGGGCATCAGAGTTCTCTTGCAAACTCGGTGCGTTCAAATACTTCGATCTGATCGCCCTCTTCGATGTCGTTATAGCTCTTGACGCCGATACCGCACTCTGTGCCTGACCTGACTTCAGCGACATCGTCCTTGAAGCGCCGCAGCGACTCCAGTTCGCCTTCAAAAATCACGATATTGTCCCGCAGCACGCGAATTGGATTATTGCGCTTAACCACACCCTCGAGAACCATGCAGCCTGCGATGGCTCCGATGCGGGAGGAGCGGAATACATCACGCACCTCGGCAAGTCCGACAATCTTTTCACGAATTTCCGGGGACAACAATCCGGAGGCGGCCTTTCTGACGTCGTCGATCACTTCGTAGATAATGCTGTAGTAACGCAGCTCAAGTCCACGCTCTTCGAGAATGCGGCGAGATGCCGCGTCAGCACGGACATTGAAACCAATCACGATTGCATTTGTGCTGGCTGCCAGGTTGGCATCAGATTCATTGATCCCGCCAACGCCTGATGCAACGACCCTGATCTTGATCTCGTCTGTAGAGATGTTCTCGAGGGACTCCTTGATCGCCTCGACACTGCCGTGGACATCGGCCTTGACCACCAGGTTGACGTTGATGACCTCCTCTTTGCCCATCTGTTCGAAGAGTTCATTGAGTTTGGCAGCCTTCTGCTCCGCAAGGCGGCTGTCACGCAGTTTGGCGCGCCGCACCTCTGCCAGCTCACGCGCCTGTTTTTCATCAGGCGTTACGATTGCATCATCACCCGCATTGGGTGCGCTGGAGAGACCCAGAACAGCAACAGGAATTGACGGCCCAACGCTTTCGACTTCTATGCCGTTTTCATCATACATGGCGCGCACACGGCCAAATTCCGTACCGCAAACAAGCGTATCACCCTTTTTCAAAGTACCTGACTGAACCAGTACAGTCGCTACCGGCCCCCTGCCCTTGTCAAGGGTAGCTTCAACAATGACACCATGTGCGGGGCCATCAGAGACTGATGACAATTCGAGTAATTCCGCCTGCAGCAATATAGCATCAAGCAGATCGTCAATACCTTCACCGCTATGCGCAGATACCTTGACAAACTGAACGTCGCCGCCCCAATCCTCGGGTACAACCTCTTCGGCAACCATCTCCTGCATGACGCGGTCAGGCTGCGCCTCGGGTTTATCCATTTTGTTGACCGCAACGATCAGCGGGACTTCAGCAGAGCGCGCGTGCTGAATCGCCTCTTTTGTTTGCGGCATAACGCCATCGTCAGCCGCAACAACTATGATGACGATATCCGTCGCCTGGGCGCCTCGAGCACGCATGGCGGAGAACGCCGCGTGTCCCGGAGTATCCAGAAAAGAGATCATGCCATGGCCTGTTTCTACATGATAAGCGCCAATATGCTGGGTAATGCCGCCAGCCTCGCCAGAAGTCACACTGCTTTTGCGAATGTAATCCAGGAGTGAGGTTTTACCATGATCAACATGACCCATGATGGTGACAATCGGCGCCCGCGGCACCTCTTTACCGCCTGCAGACGCAGCCATCAGTTTTTCCAGCAGCAAAGATTCAGCATCGGCAGACTTGCCGAAAACAGCCTTATGGCCCATCTCTTCGACTACCAGCAAAGCGGTATCCTGGTCCAGGGTTTCGTTGATGGTGACCATCATTCCCATCTGCATCAGGGCTTTGATCACATCGACTCCCTTGACTGACATGCGCTGGGCAAGATCACCGACTGAAATGGTTTCTGGAACCTCGACATCCCTGACCACAGGGGCGGTAGGCTTCTGAAAACCGTGTTCCGTCTCGGGAATATCAATGCGTGAAGCTCTCCCTTTTGTGCGTCTCTTTTTACCGCGTCCACGTCTGTCACTCGCAACATGCAGCTGCTTGCGACCCGCTTCTGCAGCAGGTTTTTGACGACGCCTTGCGGGAGCCGCAGGCTTCTGCTCCGGTTTCTTTTGCGCCTCCTGGCGAGCTACTTTTGCGGCGGCGACTTTTTTCTTATCTTCCTTGAGCTGCTCTTCACGACGCGCCTGCTCATCGCGTTCGCGCAGAGCCTCCTCTTCCAGCTGCTGCTTTTTCTGTTCCTTTTTCTGCTCCTTCTCCTGTTTCAGGCCAACCTCTTTACCCCTGCGATCGGCTTCAGCTTGACGACGTGCGTCGTTTTCATTCTGCAGCGCCGCACGCTGCTGCGCCTGTTCCTCCAGCGCCTTTTTAGCTGCATCAGCCTCCTGATGCAACTGCTCACTGCTTTTCGACTCCATCTCTTTATGGAATGTGCGTTTACGCCGCACTTCGACGTTGACGTTCCGCCCCACCTCACGACCGCGACTGCTCGCAGTGCGCGTCGCTGTGGAAGGCTGTGTCAGTGTACTACTGCTTCTTCGCTTGAGGGTGACTTTCCCTTTCGCCCCGCTTGCATCCCTGCTCAACTTTTTACCGTGGCTCTTGCGCAAATTGGCAAGCAAATCACGTTTCTCAATATCAGAGATTTCATCATCTGCACTGATTTTATTGATGCCGGCTTCGCCAAGTTGCTTCAACAAACGATCAACAGTGATGCCCACATCTTCTGCCAGATGGCTTACAGTTACTTTACTCATTACAATCCCCCTCAGGATTCCGCTTCCGCAAACCAGGGAGCGCGAGCCGTCATTATCAGTTCACCCGCCCGTTTCTCGTCGAGTCCATCGATATCCAGCAGCTCGTCAGTTGATTGATCCGCCAGGTCTTCGATGCTCTTGATTCCCATATCTTCAAGTTGAGTCGCCAGATCCGCGTCGATCTCAACCATATTGCGAAGATCTCCCGATGGGAAATCCTGCGCCTCTTCAGAAGCAATTGCCTGTGTCAACAATGCATCACCGGCCCGCTCCCGCAGCTCATTGACGATCTCCTCGTCAAATTCCTCGATTTCATTCATCTCTTCAATCGGAACATAGGCAACTTCTTCAAGTGTGCTGAATCCCTCCTGAACCAGGATATTGGCAACTTCTTCGTCAACCTCCAGGCTATCCATAAATCCTTTCACAAACTTATGCGCTTCGTTTTCCGTTTTCTCAGCAGATTGCACCTCATCCATGACATTCAGCTCCCAGTCAGTCAACTGACTCGCCAGGCGTACATTCTGACCACCCCTGCCAATGGCCTGGGAGAGGTTATCTTCATGCACTGCTACGTCCATACTATGCGCCTCCTCATCAACGACAATGGAGAGCACTTCAGCCGGCGCCATGGCATTAATCACATATTGCGCGGGATTATCGTTCCACAGGATGATATCGACACGCTCTCCAGCCAACTCATTGGAGACTGCCTGGACACGCGAACCACGCATGCCAACGCAGGCGCCCACCGGATCAATACGCGGATCCTGTGCTTTGACCGCAACTTTTGCACGTGAACCCGGGTCGCGTGCAGCACCCAGCAGCTCGATCAGACCCTCGCCGATCTCCGGCACTTCGAGTCGAAACAGTTCGATGAGAAATTCCGGGCGTGAACGTGTCACCTGCAGTTGCGGACCGCGGTGATCTTCATCCAGAATCTCAAAAAGGAGGCCTCGTAAACGATCGCCAACGCGCACAGACTCCCGACCAATCAGTTCGTTCTTGGGGATTTCGGCCTCTGCATTACTGCCAAGATCAAGGATTACAGAGCCCCGACTGAGACGCTTGACCACCCCGGAGATTAATTCACCGACACGATCACTGTATGCCTCGACAACCTTGGCCCGCTCTGCTTCACGAACTTTCTGTACGATCACCTGCTTGGCGGTCTGCGCTGCAATGCGACCGAATTCGACTGAATCAATCTCATCTTCGATGTAGTCGCCATCCTCCAAATCGAGATCCGGCTCCATCAAACGTGCAGCTTCAAGCGTCACCTCGCGTGATGGATGTTCAATTGCGGCTGTATCACCACTCTCTTCATCCACGACGACGCTCTCATCAATCGCCTTCCAGCGACGATAAGTCGTGTAACTCCCGTCTTCACGATCGATATCGACACGTACGGCGATGTCACCTCTGCTCTTTTTTCGAGTGGCCGTTGCAAGCGCTGTCTCTATCGCTTCAAAAATAACCTCACGGTCCACATCTTTTTCATTGGAGACCGCATCAACGACCATTAGTATCTCTTTATTCATGGCGCCTGTTCCTGCTTAAAACTGAGGCACAATACGTGCCGAATCGATATCAGAGAAAGGGAGACTCATCAGCTCGCCTTCCACCTCAAGCTGAATCTCTTCCCCGTCGGTCCCCAGCAGCATGCCTTTGAATTTGCGTCTGCCGTGATGAGAACCAATCGTCCGCAATGTAACTTTTTGACCTGCAAATCGTTCAAAATGTTCAATAAAAAAGAGTGGGCGATCCAGCCCCGGAGAAGAGACCTCAAGATCATAGTTGCCTGAAATTGGATCTTCCACGTCCAGTACTGCACTCATCTGGCGGCTTACTGATGCACAGTCATCCAGCATGATGCCCTGCGGACTATCGATATAGATGCGCAGCATTTTTCCATGCTTTCCAGCGCTGACCAGCTGCACACCAACCACTTCAAATCCCATGGGTTCAATCGTGGAACGTGACAGTTCAATCAAATGCTCTGGAGCCTGCTGCATATCAAATATCGTGTTTGAATCTTAGTCGTTGTCAAAAAAAAAGGCCCTCAAGGCCCATTCCGCAGATAACAAAAAACCCCGGTATACGGGGTTTCTTATTATTCTAAAATTGGTAGCGGGGGCAGGATTTGAACCTACGACCTTCGGGTTATGAGCCCGACGAGCTGCCAGACTGCTC
>JADWMH010000020.1:1434-15897 GCA_015767355.1 Gammaproteobacteria bacterium | reverse complement strand
CGCCGGAATGACGTATCCTGAAGTTTTGCAAGAAGTTCTGCTTACTGCCAACTCTCTTTCTGGTTTTGCTGCAAACTGCCAACTGCATACTTTATTTTGGCTTCATTAGGTAGACGTTTTCAATCAGCGAGGTCAATCCCTTGCTCCTGAAATGCGGCTCGGCATGCAGAATCTCTTCAGAGATGATCCGGCTGATCCTGAAGCGCTGCCGGTAGAGCGACTCCACCTCTGAATAATCCACGGCGAAAGGCGGCCCGCTCATCTGCTGTTGATCATACTCCAGTGTAATCAGCAGCGTCGGCAGAGCGGAAACAAACAACTCCCTCTTTTTCTCCACATATTGCAGACGCATCTCTTCAGGCAGGGCAATCAAAGAAGCACGATCATAGATCGAAGCCACATCAGCCAGCATTACGGAATCCAAATCAAAGAAGTCGCCGACCAGCAGCGTGATCCCCTCACACTGCCAACGCTCAAAATTTTCGATATGGTCAATCTGCGGCTGCAATGCATTTTCCGCAAAAAAATTCTTCACGGCCAACCGGCTGATCTCAACACCAATCACCTCGTAACCCTGATCACGCAGCCACAACAGATCAAGGCTCTTACCGCACAACGGCACAAAAACAGTGCTACCGGCCGGGGCGGCCACCTGCGGCCAGCATTTTTCGAGCCACGGGTTTATGTGCGACAGATGAAAACCGGTCTGCCCCGCCTTCCATCGTTCAATCCAGGATTCAGGTTTCATAAATTCTCTTCCAATTCATTTTTTTGCTATTCTCTCATCTCTCAGGAAAAGATACACTCAACTCTACTAATACACAGAGCAACCTGTGCAGTATGAACCATGGAAAAGAGAATTAACCACGAACCACACGAAAATCACGAACACTCATTTTTTTCTATTTTCGTGTATTTCGTGACTTTCGTGGTAAAAAACAGATGACTGCTGATCCTCGATTTCTCTCCAGCCTGAGAACCATCCTCGGCGGCGGCTCCCTGATCGAAGAGCAGGAGGAGCTGACCGCTTACGAGTGTGACGGCCTCTCCGCGCATCGAACCATCCCAATGCTCGTCGCCCTTCCCGGGAATGTAGAACAGGTTCAGCAGATACTGAAACTTTGTTATCAGCACAGGGTTCCGGTTGTAGCGCGCGGCGCAGGCACCGGCCTTTCAGGGGGCGCACAGCCGCTCGAGAATGGCCTGCTGTTGAGCCTGGCGCGTTTCAACCGCATTCTCGACATCGATGCAGACAACCGCTGCGCCACGGTACAGCCGGGCGTTCGCAACCTTGCCATCAGCGAGGCCGTCAAACCATATGGGCTCTATTATGCGCCGGACCCCTCCTCCCAGATCGCCTGCACCATTGGAGGCAATGTCGCCGAGAATTCAGGCGGCGTACACTGCCTCAAGTATGGACTGACCGTGCATAATGTACGCAAATTGCGCGTTATTTGCATCGATGGTGAAATACTCACGATCGGCAGCGATGCGCTGGATGCTCCCGGCTACGACCTGCTGGCGCTGATGAACGGCTCGGAGGGACTGCTTGGCATCATTGTCGAGGTCACCGTCAACCTGCTGCCGATCCCGCCCACCGCAAGAGTCATGCTGGCCGCTTTCGATGATGCTGAAAACGCAGGCAAGGCTGTCAGCGGCATCATTTCCAGCGGCATCATCCCGGCTGGACTGGAGATGATGGACAACCTCGCCATCCGCGCCGCGGAAGATTTTGTGCATGCGGGTTATCCGAAAGATGCCGCCGCCATTCTGCTGTGTGAACTCGATGGCACGGATGAGGAGGTCCGCCACGATATCGAAAAGGTCGAACAGATATTGCAGCTGCATCACTGCACTGCAACCCGGCTGTCATCAAATGAAGAACAGCGCATGCAGCTATGGGCAGGCCGCAAGTCTGCATTCCCGGCAGTCGGGCGTCTTGCGCCTGATTACTACTGCATGGATGGAACCATACCGCGTCACCGGCTGCCTGAAGTGCTGCGAAGAATCAACGAACTGTCGCAGCAGCATGAGCTGGCCATCGCCAATGTCTTCCATGCCGGTGACGGCAACCTGCATCCACTGATTCTCTATGATGCAAACATTGGAGACCAGCTGCACAGAGCAGAGAGACTCGGCAGCAAGATACTGCAACTGTGCGTCGAGGTTGGCGGCACAATCACAGGCGAGCATGGCGTCGGCAGTGAGAAAATCGATGAGATGTGCATACAGTTCAAACCTCTCGAGCTGCAGCAGTTCCACGCGATCAAGGCCGCATTCGACCAGCATGGACTGCTCAATCCCGGCAAGGCAGTTCCCGAACTGCACCGCTGCGCCGAGCTGGGCGCCATGCATGTCCACAATGGCGAACTCCCCTTTCCCGAACTGGAACGCTTCTGATGGCTCTGCAGCAACAGATCGCCGAGGCCTTTGCCAATTCCACCCCGCTCTCGATCTGCGGCGGCGCCAGCAAGCAGTTTCTTGGCAACCAGGTTGCAGGCGAGCCTCTGTCGACTGCCGAACATCGTGGTGTGATCAACTATCAGCCTGATGAGCTGGTCATGACCGTTCGCAGCGGCACCCCGCTGCAGGAGATCAAAGAGATTCTGCAAGCGCAGCATCAGCGGCTTGCTTTTGAACCGCCATCCTTCGGTGACGCAGCCACCATCGGAGGAACTTTCGCCTGCGGACTCTCCGGGCCATCCCGCCCCTGGACGGGAAGCGCACGCGACTCCCTGCTGGGCTGCACCATCATCAACGGGCGCGGCGAACAACTCCACTTTGGCGGCGAGGTCATCAAGAATGTCGCCGGATATGATGCATCACGCCTGATGGTCGGTGCATTCGGCACGCTGGGTCTGATCATGGATGTCAGTTTCAGAGTACTGCCTGTACCGGCAACTGAAATCACGCTGAGCTTTTCAATGGATGCGGCGCAGGCTGTCGCCAGCGTCGTCAGCTGGTCACAAAAACCGCTGCCGATTACTGCAGCGGCCTGGCTCGACGGAGAGCTGTTGATTCGTCTCAGTGGAGCACAAGCCGCGATCCGCTCAGCGCAATTGCAGCTTGGCGGTGATATCTCAAAACAGACGGAATTCTGGCTGCAACTACGAGAACAGCAACTCGGTTTCTTTCAAACCGGCAAACCGCTGTGGCGGCTCTCACTGCCGATGGCAGCGGCTCCGCTAGACACTCCCGGTGAGCAGCTCATCGAATGGGGCGGCGCGCAGCGCTGGCTGCTCAGCGGGGAGAAGCCTCAAACAATTCGGCAGACAGCACTAGCTGCCGGCGGTCACGCCACCTGTTTCAGAAATGCACAGGGCGGGGATATCTTCACTCCACTCTCCAAACCGATGCTGGCCCTGCAGCAGCGCCTGAAAAAAGCCTTCGACCCCAAAGGCATTCTCAATCCGGGACGCATCTACACAGATTTATAATGCAGACGCAAATCGACAAACAAATGCTGCAGACAGATGCCGGCAAGGCTGCCGACAGCATCCTGCGCTCCTGCGTACACTGCGGTTTCTGTACAGCGACCTGCCCCACCTATCAGCTGCTGGGCGATGAACTGGATGGTCCGCGCGGCCGTATCTATCTGATCAAACAGGCGCTCGAGGGCAAGCAGGTCTCACGCAAAAGCCAGCTGCACCTGGACCGCTGCCTCAGCTGCCGCTCCTGTGAAACCACCTGCCCTTCGGGTGTGAAATACACCAGCCTGCTGGAAATTGGCCGCCATCTAATCGACCAGCAGGTGGAGCGGCCTCTCAGTGAGAAGTTGATGCGCCAGGGAATGAAAAGCATCCTCCCTTATCCTGCCCGCGTTGCTCCCTTGCTGTCTGTTGCGCGGACACTGAAGCCGCTGCTGCCGCAAAGCCTGCAACAAAAAATTCCGCAGAAAAAAAGTGTGGGAGAGCGTGCTTCAACTTCACACGCTCGCAAGGTGATTCTATTTGAAGGCTGCGTACAATCCGTTGCTGCACAGCATATCAATCGAGCTGCCACTCGTGTGCTGGACAGGCTTGGAATCGAATGCATACAGGTTGCATCTGAGCAGTGCTGCGGTGCAGTCAACCACCATCTTGGAGACACTGCAACAGCTGTTGATTTTGCCTGCCGTAATATTGATCTCTGGAGCAGGCATCTCGAGGATGGCGTGGAAGCGATTATCGGCACCGCCAGCGCCTGTACTCTGGAGATCAAAGAGTATCCGCAGCTGCTGAAAAACAATCCCGACTATGCAGAGAAAGCAAAAACAGCGAGCAATACAACTGTTGATCTTGGCGAATTTCTGCAGCAACAGAATATCCACAAGCTAAGCCTCATCGACAAACTCCCACAGGTTGCCTTCCACTCCCCCTGTACTCTGCAGCACGGATTACAGCTCAAGGGCGACACCGAAAAACTGCTGCGCAGTCTTGGCTTTAACATCACAGAACCACAGGATGCACACCTCTGCTGCGGCTCAGCCGGGACCTATTCGATACTGCAAGCGCAGCTCTCCACACAACTGCGCAGCAATAAACTGCAGGCTTTGAGTGACAACAGCCCTGATGTCATAGCAACTGCCAATATCGGTTGCCTGTTGCATCTGCAATCGGGCACACAAACCCCTGTCAAACACTGGGTCGAGGTACTGGATGAATCTCTCGATTTCCAACCCTCCCGGTATTGATCAATATATCCTCAAATTACTGATTGAAATCAACCCATTCACAGCAGAATAGGTATATCATTAAATAGTTAAGAAA
Source organism: Gammaproteobacteria bacterium (assembly GCA_015767355.1). Classification (GTDB taxonomy): domain Bacteria; phylum Pseudomonadota; class Gammaproteobacteria; order Chromatiales; family Chromatiaceae; genus Sva-25. The sequence continues at coordinate 11,149 of JADWMH010000020.1, read as the reverse complement.
CCTCTGAACAAGTCCATGGGATGGGGGTTCGGGGGAAGGGCACTATGGATACGCATTATAATCTATTGATAGATAACCCTTCCCCCGTAGACTAACTTGCAGGAATGCTCTGATCGAGGCGCGAAGCGACTTGATCAGAGCTTTCTTAATACTGCTACCAAACAGACGGAGACCTTCATGAACGCAGACGATATCAAGATCGATGATGAGCAATTCACTGTCGATGAACTGATAACAGCATATCAGGATGCCAAACAGATTAAGGAGAAGGCGCAAAAAGCCTATAAGCGCCGTCAGCAGGAGCAGGCGCTGAAACCTTTTCAGGCAGAACTGCTGCTAATGCAACAACATCTGGAGGAGACCGGCAAACGTATGATCATCCTGTTCGAAGGGCGGGATGCTTCAGGCAAGGGTGGAACCATTCGTCGCGTCTCCCGCTATATGAACGAAAAACGCTATCGTATCGTTGCCCTGGGAAAACCCACTAACCAGCAGCGCACAGAGTGGTTCTTCCAGAAGTATGTTACGCATTTCCCGCATGGCGGCGAAGTCGTGATGTTCGACCGCAGCTGGTACAACCGCGCCATGGTCGAACCTGTGTTTGGCTTCTGTACTCCTGAAGAGTATAAAAACTTCATGCGCGGAGTCGTCGGCTTCGAGAAAGACCTGGTTAGACAAGGGACGATTCTGATCAAACTCTACTTCAGTGTCACCAAAAGCGCGCAGCAGCAGCGTTTCGAGCGGCGCAAAACCGATCCGCTGAGGCAGTGGAAACTGAGTGAGGTCGACCTGCAGGCGCAGGAACGCTGGGATGAATTCACAACCCAGAAATATGAGATGTTGAAGAGGACCAGCAGCAACCATGCGCCCTGGACAGTGATTCGCTCCAATGACAAGCATCTTGCCCGTCTCAACGCCATGAAAACAATCATCAACTCTGTTCCCTATCAACGGGGCAACGAAGAACTGGACTTTGTTCCCGATCCCAAAGTCGTCATTTCAGGTCCCAGAGAGGTGGAGATCATGGAAGCCGAGCGCCTCAAGCGCGGCAAGTTCAAAGGCTAAAGAAAGTTGGCAGTTTGCAGTTAGCGGTTTGCAGTAAAGACAGGGAACTGCCAACTGCATACTGACGACTGCAAACTTCGCCTTCAGCTGTCTGACTGACCGAGAACGCCATGCAATCCGGCTTTTCGCTGTTTCGGCAGTTTCCTGACCTTGCGCAACTCCCTGCCTTTCACCACCAGATCATGCACCAGCGGCATCAGGATAATCTCTATCGCATGCAGCAGTGCACTGCCGGGAACCACCAGCGTGTCTCTTCGTGACATGAATGAATTCGGCAGCAGGCTCAACAGCTCGATAAAATCCGGCTGCATCCCCCTCTGAAAACTGATCACAATGAAACTCTCGTCTTCAGTCGGCATGATGTTATCTAGTGCGAATGGATCTGAAGTATCGACAGTGGAAACCATCTGAAAGTTAATATGCGTACGTGTAAACTGCGGAGTGATATGCCGCACATAGTCATGCATGCGGCACAGAATGGACTGCCTCACCTCGTCCATGGAATAGCCTCGCAGAGTGATATCACGGCCAATCTTTCGCATCCACTCCAGATTAACGATCGGCACAATGCCAATCAGCAGATCCGGATACTGTGAGATATCGATATCTCCATCGATTGCGGCGCCATGCAGACCGCGATAGAGCAACAGATCGGTTTTACCCTCGATCTTCTTCCAGGGAGTGAGAGTCCCTACTTCCTGGTCCCATTTTCGGGCTTGTTCATCTGTATGCAGATAATAACGCCGCATCCCTGTGCCGATCGCAGAGTACTGAAAAAAAAGTGTTTCCAGTTTGTCGAGACAATTCCCCTCGGGGCCATAATGGCTGAGGATACGATCTTCAGCACAGGCCCTGATGATTTGCTGCTCCATCTCTGCGCGACTGTAGCGATGAAAACCACTCCCCTGGATATAGGCCGCATTGACTCTGTCACGCCAGAAGATATGCTCAAAAGCCCTGGTGATCGTCGAACTGCCAGCTCCTGATGAACCGGTTAATGCGATGATTGGAAATTCTGCAGACATCGGATTTCCTCCGCTGCTCATGATAGTCAATGAGTTCAGATCATATCATGCAAGCATCAATTCTCTTATTATACGAGGGGTTTCAATCGTTTTGAGCTTTCTTGTAAACCTTTCCCTGAAAACGGCGGTAGACCCACTGATACTGCGCCGGCACTTCAAGTACAGCGCTCTCAATGGTTTTATTCAGTGCGCCCACCGAAATTTCAAGATCAGGATCATTGACAGCAGGTTCAGCATCCAGTATTCGCCCAAAAAAACCTTTTTTCTGCGCCTGGCGTTTAACAAAAGCAAGCACCACCGGCGCCCCTGTTTTTGCAGCCAGTTTTGACAACAGTGTCATGGTCATTGCCTTATGGCCAAAAAAAGGAGAGTAGATTCCCCCTGCATTCTGCAACTGCTTTGGCACCTGATCAGGCAGGATAATAATGATCTCTTTTCTTTTCAAAGCAGCAACGAGTTGCTTGATGCCACTGCCTGTTGACGGAACCAGGAGTGCGCCATTTGCCGATCGCCCCTGCGTCATAATCTCCTCGAGCCACTGCTGCCGGGGCGGCCGATACAACACAGTGGTTGGCCCGACTGATACCACGGCATGCAGACCAAGCTCCCAATTGCCCATATGCGGGACTGCGACAATCAAACCATTACCCTGCTGGTATTTTTCTGCCAGGTGGCGGCGAAATTCACGCACATCGACTCTTGATTCAAACTCCGAGAATGGGCGCAGCCATGTGATGGGCAGCTCCGCCATCAATTTGCCATTCTCCACCAGCGTCTGTTTCACCAGCTGCTGCTGCTGCTGTGGCGGCATTTCTGGAAAGCAGAGAGCGATATTCACCTCGGCCGTATGACGTTCACGCAGATGAAAGATCCATGCAATCCAGCCAATAAACCCGCCCAGGCGCTGTGCAACACCCAGCGGAGTTTTTGCATATAAGGTGAGTAGAAACTGAAGCATTTCAGATATCACTAATTAAGGATTACAATTTGTGATGATTATACCGCCAGTGGACAATTATGCCTGATGTAACACTTTGCAAGGAAAGAGTTCCTGAAATCGAAAAACTTTTCCTGAAGTATGCCCTGACCGTCACTCCCGTCGATGACGATACCCCCATACCCGGTTCCTATTGGGGAGAGTCCGAGGCAGGAGTGATCAAATCCCGTCTCTACATCCGCGAAGACACACCAATTCACTCCGCCTTTCATGAGGCCTGCCACTATATTTGCATGGAGAGTGAGCGGCGCACACAACTGCATACGGATGCCGGCGGTGATTATGATGAGGAAAACGGAGTCTGTTATCTGCAGATTATTCTCGCCGATAAACTTGCCGGTTTCAGCACAGATCGAATGTTGCAGGATATGGATCGCTGGGGCTACACATTCCGGCTTGGTTCCGCACGTGCGTGGTTTGAAGAAGATGCTGAAGATGCCAAACAATGGCTGCAAAAGGCTGGTATTATAGATTGTTACAATAATCCCACATGGAAACTGCGCTGATTAAGAGCGCGGAACATCACCACTAAAATGATCAGAAAATGTCTCTTTCCCGCAGCCGGCTACGGCACCCGTTTTCTCCCGGCAACCAAGGCAATGCCCAAGGAGATGCTGCCGATTCTCACCAAACCGCTGATTCAGTACGGCATCGAGGAGGCGCTGCAGGCCGGCATGCAGAATGTCGCCATTGTCACTGGACGCGGTAAACGCGCAATTGAAGACCACTTCGATACCAATTACGAACTCGAGCACCTGATTGACGGTACCTCCAAGGAGGCCTACCTGAAGGAGATCCGCTATCTGATCGAGCACTGTACTTTCTCCTATACCCGCCAGATCGAGATGCGGGGACTGGGTCACGCCATTCTCACTGGCGAGGTATTGATCGGAGATGAACCTTTTGGAGTCATTCTTGCCGATGATCTATGCAGCGCCGAGCCCGATGGAGTCATGCACCAGATGGTGCAAATTTACGAAAAATACCGCTGCAGCGTTGTCGCAATCGAGAGAGTGACACCGGAAGAGACGCACAAATACGGCGTAATTGCCGGAGATGAGATTGAAGAGGGCGTGTTTCGTGTCACCGACATGATTGAAAAACCCTCCCCGGAGGAAGCGCCGTCAAACCTCGCCATCATCGGGCGCTATATCCTGACCCCGGATATATTCACAATTCTGGAGAAGACACCAGCAGGCAGCGGCGGAGAGATTCAGATTACAGATGCCCTGCTGCAACAGGCAAAAGAGGGCAATGTGATCGCCTATGAATTCAATGGGGATCGTTATGACTGCGGCTCCATTGACGGTTTTGTTGCTGCAACCAACGCCTTCTATCAGCTCCAGAAAGCTCAGGCCTGATTTTTCAAACAAGAAAAATCATTCCGTATGGTCCGTGTGTTCCGTGGTTAAAAAAATGGCGTGGAGTTGAACAATGCGTCATTTTCTGATTCTTGCCGGCAGTGCCGCATGGTGCAGAACAAGAGCCGCACAGCTGCTGGCAAATCGTCCGGGAGTCGTGTGGATCGGCGACGTCGCCGGGAAGCAGCAGCTTGACCGGGTGATTCCGGCAAACCAGGCAAAGCAGCTGCTGGGACAGGAGTTTCACAGCATTCTCTTCGATGCCCATTGCGGCTTTGATGCAGATGCTTTTGCTGCTGTCAGCGGCACAATCAAAAATCACGGCTATCTGCTGTTGCTCACCCCTCCACTGCATCAATGGCCCGCTTTTAAAGACCCTGACTACCAACGTCTGTGTGTCTGGCCTGTAACAGCAGACAAGATCAACGGCCGCTTTTTGCAACGTCTCAGCAGCATGTTTCTGCACACTCCTGCCGCTGAAGTGATCACGCAGGAAGAGTCGCATGGAAGCGCACCGCTCTCCTCCCCCGTCACCAGTACAACAGCATCCACCGCAGATCAACAACAGGCTATCGACGCCATTGTGCATGTCGCCGGTGGTCATCGCTCCCGCCCGCTGGTCATTACAGCAGACAGAGGGCGGGGGAAAAGCACTGCGCTGGGCCTGGCGGCCGCCATACTGCTGAATAGGCACGAGCATTTCCGATACCACATTGTAGTCACTGCCCCGGCTATGAATGCTGTTGCGACCCTGTTTCAACATGCGGCTCCCGAACTTCCCGGGTTTAATTCCGACACAGGAAAACTCTTTACCCGGGATCGATCGCTCCGCTTTGTTGCCCCGGACCAGTTGCTAAAGCAGCACAAGATTGCAGATATATTGTTTGTAGATGAAGCCGCCGCCATCCCCGCTCCGCTGCTGGAAGCCCTGCTGCAGCGTTACAAGCGCACCGTCTTCTCTACCACGGTGCATGGCTATGAAGGCTCCGGCAGAGGTTTTGCCATCCGTTTTCGCGACACCCTTGATCGTCTCACTCCGCAGTGGAGGGAGTTGCGACTCTCCACCCCGATCCGCTGGGATCCAAACGATCCCCTGGAACGGCTCACATTCGATGCGTTCCTGATGAATGCCGAGCCGGCTGATGACAATGCTTTCGCAGAATTTACGCCGGATCAACTTGAAATCAGCCGTATCACCCGGGACACTCTGCTTCAGGATGAGCAAACATTGAGACAAATTTTTGGCTTGCTGGTGCTGGCGCACTATCGCACCCGCCCGTTCGATCTGCGCTATCTGCTCGATGGCGCCAATGTCGAGATCCTGCTGGGCCGTTACCGGGGAGAGATTGCAGCTGTTGCAGTTGCTGTTCGCGAAGGGGGATTTGATGACGCCATGATGTCACAGATCCTTTCAGGAAAACGGCGCCCGCATGGACATCTTGCGCCTCAGACACTGGCGCTTCACTGCGCACAACCACAGGCGCTGCAGCACAACTTTTTGCGCATCATGCGTATTGCAGTCCATCCGGCAATCCGCAGAGAAGGCGTTGCCAGCGCGCTATTGAAAGAGCTGTGCTCCTCAACAAAAGGCATCGACACCCTCTGCACAAGTTTTGGAGCCACCAGTGACCTGCTGGCTTTGTGGCGAAAAAACAGATTCCAGCCAGTGCGCATCGGATTGAAAAGAGAGGCATCCAGCGGCTGTCACTCGCTGCTGATGCTCCATCCGCTCACTGATAATGGCAGGCAGCTGTTGCATCAGGCCCAAGAGCGTTTTCTCAAACAACTTCCACTGTTGCTCACTGACAGCCTCAATAAACTGGAGAGCGGGATCTTCCTGCCGCTGCTTCAGAACGCCATGCACAGCAGTGATGTATCGTCACAGAGCGACGAACTGCTCAGGCGCTTCGCTGCAGCGCAACTCCCGTTTGACGCTGTATTTCCGGAACTCGTGGAATTGGCAATATGGGCAGCCCGCAGCGGAAATGCAGCAAGACTTAACGACCAGCAGCAAGATCTCTTTTTCAGCAGGGTTTTACAGAGAGAGACAATTCAAAGTCTTGCCGCAAGATTACAACTGGCCGGAAAACGCGAGGTGCAGCGCTCTCTACAGCATGCTGTTAAGAAACTGCTTTGTGAATAACACCTCAATATTATTTTTTCATACAGCGGAGCATGATTGGGCCGTAGGGGGGATAAGCGTCAGCGACTTCCATGGATGGAGGAAGTGCAATAAGATTGTCAGGAACAATCATTGCCGCATCCACCATAATTCAGGCGCATTGGTGGATGCGGCAAAAAGACGCCTTATCCCCCCTACAATCTGAAGAAAAATCTACCACGAAAGTCACAAACCATACGAAATAATAAAACCTCTTTTTTTCGTGCTTTTCGTGACTTTCGTGGTCGATAATCAATGAATCAGCGTGAGGTACTCCATGCGCGTTGCCTGGGATTTGCGGAATGCACCCAGCATCACCGAGGTTTTCATCAGTGAGTTCTGCTTCTCCACGCCGCGCATTTTCATGCACAGATGCTCCGCTTCAATGGTGACAGCGACTCCAGCTGGCTGAATCGCCTGCTCGATGGCATCAGCAATCTGCACCGTCATATTCTCCTGTATCTGCAGGCGGCGTGCATACATGTCGACAATACGGGCAATTTTAGAGAGCCCGATCACCTTCCCCCTGGGCAGGTAGGCAACATGCGCCTTGCCGATAAAAGGCAGCATGTGATGCTCGCACAGCGAGTAGAGTTCAATATCCTTGACAATCACCATGTCATCATTGCTGGTTTCAAAGACAGCCTTGTTGACCACCTCATCCAGTGTCTGATGATAGCCTTTGCATAAAAACTCCATCGCTTTGGCGGCCCGCTGCGGCGTTTTCAGCAGCCCGTCACGCTGCAAATCTTCACCAACCCCCTCGATAATGCCGGAATAGTGTTGTATCAATGCATCTTGTGACATGATTATCTCCTCTGTTGTTTTGATTCAGATTTGATTGTATGCGACTGATGAGTACTACAGCAAACATACATTTCTTCAGGGATTTACCAGCACCTACTGTATTATGCACCTGTGAAGTTACGCACCTACATCCTGTTGATCCTGCTACTGTTCGCACTGACGCCTATGGTGCTGCTGTTGACATTCGGGCTGCCGCCGATGCTTGATCGTCTGCAGATTTTCTATCAGCAGGCGCATCTACAGCAGCTGCGCGCTGATTTTCGTGATCTGGACAAGCACATGGCCAGCCGCCAGGCGCTCACCGGCGTCGTGGCAAAACTGCCCGAACCTGGCATTATCGTCAGCTCTGACAACAAGAACACACAAAAGGCGATCGAAGCCCGTTCACGCTACACAGAATGGATCAATCGCCTCTTCGGCAAAAGCCTCGACATCATCAGTATCAATTTTCTGGATGAGAATGGCACAGCCCGCTTCTGGCTGGAAAGAGACAAGACAGGAAATTTGCTGAAGAAGACGGCATCCAGGCCCAATATGCCCAGCCATGCTTTCCTGACTTCCGTACTGGACGCCGGCCCTTCATCCGTACTCGTCAGCCCGATCTACACCGAATATGATGAACATCAGCGTGGATTGCTACGCCTCTATATCGCCAGCGCTATCCGGGATAACAAGGGAGAAGCAACGGCGATGGTAGTTATCACCGTCGATCCCGGCGGGCTGGCCCGCGCCTATCGAGGCACTCTGTGGGTACAAAACGACGGCAGCTATCTCTACACATCCAGGAAATCTCCCGTCGGGAAAGCCTTCGAGGATTTTCCCGGTCTTGATGAGATCTTCCAGCGGGGAAGAATCGGATTGTGGCGTGACGACGAGGAACACCGCATGTTCTGGGTTCCGATGTTTCGCACCGAGAGCAACGAACCTTTGTGGGTAGGACGTATCGTCGATGAGTCACCCCTGGCCAGTCTGCGCAGGAGCCTGTTGATTACAGTCGCCATCGTCTCGCTGCTGGTGCTCATTGGCGTGTGGCTGCTGGCAAACTGGTTTGCCGATCGTCTCGATCGTATTAGCAAAGAGCTTGGCAGTGGTGTGCAACGTATTGTTGAAAAAAACGAAGAGGTCAAGTTCTCATGGGACAAACCCCAGGAGCTGCATATCCTCGCAGGTAATCTGACGCATCTTGCCTCAACCCATGCCAGAAACAACCGCAATTTGCGCACGCATACCCGGCAGCTTGAGCAAAGCAACCGTTTCAAAACTGAATTTCTGGCCAATGTCTCCCATGAACTGAAAACACCGCTCAACTCGATCATGGTGCTCTCGAAAATCCTCAGGGAAGATGCGGCTCTTCCATCGGCTCAACAACAAAAAGCCGGCGTCATCCATCATGCCGGCAGGGATTTACTAGGGCTGATCGACAATATCCTCGAACTCTCCCGCATCGAATCCCTGGACGAAGAACTCAAACTGGAAGAGATCAACCTGCGGCAACTGCTTGATGACACCATCGAATTAATGCGTCCGCAATTCGAGGAGAAAGGCCTCTCACTGGAACTGGAGTATGCCGCAGATACTCCGTCCACAATCACTTCTGACTCGGACAAAATCCGTCAGATCCTGAAAAATCTGCTCAGTAATGCCGTCAAGTTTACCGACCAGGGCGGTATCACTATAGTCGTCAAGATGCTGTTCAATGCCGATTATCGCGGTCAACCGCTGCATATCACTGTCAGCGACAGCGGTATCGGCATTCCCGTTAAACAGCAGAAGCATATTTTTGAAGCCTTTCGCCAGGCGGACGGTTCTATTCGCCGCCGTTTTGGCGGCACCGGCCTCGGACTCAATATCAGCCGTCGCCTTGCTGCACTGCTGGGTGGCAATCTTGATCTCACGAGCACCGAAAACAGTGGCTCTGCGTTCACACTGGCGCTTCCACTGGAGTATTATCGTAGTGAACCTGCTGAGACTCCCTGGCAACAGGAGACAGCGGAACTCGAAAGCGAGCAACTCTCATCAATAGTTTCGACATCTACTCTACCAGCAGCCGACTTCAGCGGCCAAACTGTGATGCTGGTCGAAGATAACATCGACACCATGCTGCAACTGACACAAATAATGAGCCAATGGGGCATCACTGTCATTGCCGCCACCGACGAGGATGAGATCAGGGAGGTGCTGCGTGAAGAGCCTGAATGCCTGCTGATTATCATCAACAGCCGCATCTGCGATATCAATAACTGTGATAGCATCTCTATTATTCAAAATGAAAAAATTTCAGGAACCATTATTGCGCTCG
>JADWMH010000020.1:0-1424 GCA_015767355.1 Gammaproteobacteria bacterium | reverse complement strand
ATTGCACACTGATCAATGAAGAGCTGATGCAGGCCGCCAGTGATTGTCTGACAACTCCAATTAACGCACAGCAGTTAAAATCCATCATCAATGAGTCTATTAACATCTAAATGACCAGATATACCAATTTCAAGCTACTGATTGTCGATGACAATCCGGATAATTTGTTTACCCTGCGCGCATTGATCGAACAGCACATGAATGCCACTGTGCTCGATGCAAATTCAGGCAGGGAAGCAATCGAAATTGCTTTGGCTACGCCGGATCTCGACCTGATCGTGCTGGATATCCAGATGCCCGGCATGGATGGTTTTGAAACCGCCTCCCTGCTGAAGATCCGTAAAAAAACCCGGAATATCCCCATCATTTTTCTCACTGCAGCCTTCAAGACTGAAGATTTTCAGCAGCGTGGTTATGATGTCGGCGCTGCCGACTATCTGCTCAAGCCGATTGACGACAATCAACTGATCAACAAACTCAGCACCTATTTTCGCCTCATCGAAAAAGAGCGGCATCTGAACCGTCTGCTGGAAGAGAAAGTCAGACAACGCACCGCTGAACTGAATGAAGCCAGAGAACATTTACAAAATATTTTTCAGGCGATGGGAGAGGCGCTGCTAATCCTTGATCCCGAAGGAAGAGTAACCGAGGCCAACCCTGCCGCCTGCAGAATGTTGGGATATGAAGAGAACGAGCTCATCACGCTCTCCATCGGCAACCTGTTTGAAGAGGAGACCGATCAGCAGGCGGACGCTTTCATGGGCACATGGCTGGAGGCTATCATTCGCAGCGGCGCCCTTCCCAGTATTGACGCACGCTTTATTACCAGCAGCGGCAAACGCATACCTATTCTTTTTTCCCGTACTGCAATTAGCGATGAGAATGGCAAATTGCGTCATATCATCTGTATCGCCAAAAACATGAGTGGTTATCAGAAGATCGACACTGATTACGCTATACAGGAGTCACTGCATGAGTAATGAAACACCTGAAATCGACAACGAAGACACTACGCTGACCGCCAATGCGCTGAAGGCGATGGCGCACCCGCTGCGCTGGAAAATTCTCTGCACCCTGGGCGAACGTGAACTCTCTGTGGGTGAAATCGTTGAGCAGACCGGTACATCGCAAAGCAACATCTCCCAGCACCTGGACCAACTGCGCAACAAACACATCCTGGTATCCAGAAAGGAGGCCAACCGCATCTACTACAGAATCAGGAACTACAAATTGCTCGAGTTGATTGGCGTTATGCGCAACGTACTCTGCCCGACAAATCTGAATGACAATCCACCAGAGTAGTAATTCTTGAGCAACCAACACATTTACACATGAATCAGATATTTCTCAATAATAACTCTCGCAGAGACGCAAAGGATCTTTCTTGGCGGGCTTTGCGTCTTTGCGAGAGACAAAAAGATCTT
>JADWMH010000019.1 GCA_015767355.1 Gammaproteobacteria bacterium | reverse complement strand
GCATGAATGCTTCGAATGCAGCAGAATTGCTTGCGCAGGCTGACATCGATGGCGGCCTGATTGGCGGAGCTTCTTTAAAAGCAGAAGACTTTCTGGCGATTGCGCTGGCAGCGAACTGAGCAGGGACTTCAGATCATGCAAAGCGTACTCGTTGTTTTCTTTCTATTGACTTCCATAGCGATGGTCTCGCTGATTCTGCTGCAGCACGGCAAGGGTGCGGATGCTGGCGCGGCATTTGGCAGCGGCGCCTCTGCGACAGTCTTTGGCGCCACCGGGTCGGCAAACTTCCTGAGTCGAACGACCGCGGTGCTGGCTGCCGCATGGTTTGTTATTGCCATGGCGCTTGGCTGGTACGCCCTGCAGGGAGCGGATGAGCCCGGGTTGATGGATGCTGATCCAACTCAGGCAGCCGTGCCCGTAAAGGTCGTTCCGCCAACGGATTTGCCCGATATCCCCGAGGCGAAAATTGAGGCAGTCGTTTCTGATGTGCCTGACATTCCCGTGTCTGAGGCTGCGGCTGTGGATGCGAAGGTTGAGAAAACTGTTGAGCAAGCTGAGTCTGCAACAGCTGATCCTGCCGAAAATATTAAAGAGCAGAATGCAGAGTAATCGAATATTTGCCGAAGTGGTGGAATTGGTAGACACGCTATCTTGAGGGGGTAGTGGCGTAAGCCGTGCCGGTTCGAGTCCGGCCTTCGGCACCATCCTTGAAACGGTATCATCTGCATGGATGATACCGTTTTTTTATGCCTGCAAAAGTATTTGATAAGACACTGAATTACACGCGAATATGCCGACCGTGCCCGGCTTGACAGAGTTCGCCGGTTGGCAGTAGACTGCGTATCACGTAATAATTGTGATAAATGCCGGTTGCGCCATGCCTGACCGGCCCTGCTGATAAAGTCACCTGATATGCTTGAAAACTATCTTCCAATCCTGGTTTTTATTACACTCGCAGCGATTATCGGCGGCGTTGTAGTTGGCCTCGGTTTTGTGCTTGGCGCCCACAAGCCGGATAGTCAAAAAGTGTCGCCTTATGAGTGTGGCTTCGAGGTCTTCGAAGATACGCGCATGAAGTTTGATGTGCGCTACTACCTGGTCGCCATCCTGTTTATCATTTTTGACCTGGAGATTGCATTTCTGTTTCCCTGGGGCGTCGTTCTCGAGGAGGTCGGCATGGTCGGCTTCTGGGCAATGGTGCTGTTTCTTGGGATTCTGGTGGTTGGTTTTATCTACGAGTGGGTCAAGGGAGCGCTGGAATGGGAATAGAGGGGCTTCTCAAAGAGGGGTTTGTCACGACCTCTGCAGACAAGTTGATCAACTGGGCGCGCACAGGTTCTATGTGGCCAATGACTTTCGGCCTCGCCTGTTGTGCGGTTGAGATGATGCAGGCCGGTGCTTCCCGTTACGATCTGGATCGTTTCGGCATCGTCTTCCGCCCCAGTCCGCGCCAGTCTGACGTGATGATCGTGGCTGGAACCCTGGTGAATAAGATGGCGCCTGCGCTGCGCAAGGTTTATGACCAGATGCCGGAACCGCGCTGGGTGATCTCCATGGGATCCTGCGCCAACGGCGGTGGCTATTATCACTACTCCTATGCTGTGGTGCGTGGCTGTGACCGCATCGTTCCTGTCGATGTCTATGTGCCGGGCTGTCCGCCGACGGCAGAGGCGTTGCTGTATGGAATATTACAATTGCAGAATAAAATCAGACGCACCAATACCATTGCCCGTTAACGGCAGATGATCAGATTGACAGGATATAAGAATGACGCTTGACGAGCGGCTTGACGCACTTGCTGATGAACTGACCGAAGCCTTTGGCTCGGTTGACGGCGTCGTCGTTCATCGGGCGCATGCTGAACTGACTCTGGATATTCCACGCGGTCAACTGCTGACGATCATGCAGCAGCTGCGTGATGGCAGAAAATTTCAATTTGGACAGTGCATCGATGTCTGCGGTGTCGATCTATCGGCCTATGGCGAGTCCGAGTGGTCAACACGCAATCAGGGCTTCAGCCGCGGGGCGCACAGAGAGGCTGTTTCCCCGGACCCGAAAAATCGCTTTGCGGCGGTTTATCACCTGCTCTCGACAACCCTGAATCATCGCCTGCGTGTCAAGACCCTGCTGGATTCCGATGCTCCGATTGTCGATTCCGTAGTGGATATCTGGAGCGCGGCAAACTGGTTCGAGCGTGAAGCTTTTGATCTCTTCGGAATACTCTTTCAGGGACATCCCGATCTGCGCCGCCTGCTGACGGATTATGGCTTTGTCGGCCATCCGCTGCGCAAGGACTTTCCTCTGGAGGGGCATGTCGAGATGCGCTATGACCCGGAGCAGAAACGCGTCATCTATGAGCCGGTGAGCATCGAGCAGCGTACACTGGTGGCGCGCGTCATCCGTGAAGACAGCCGCTATGAAGAGGGCTGGAAGCCCGAACCAGAGCCTGAAGCCGAGCCGGAGGCAGAGCAAGCTGATGTCTGAGATACGCAATTACACGGTCAACTTTGGTCCGCAGCATCCGGCTGCACACGGCGTGCTGCGTCTGATTCTCGAGATGGATGGCGAAACCGTCATGCGCGCAGATCCGCATGTCGGCCTGCTGCATCGCGGCACCGAAAAGCTGGCTGAAAGCAAGCCTTTCAACCAGAGCATCGGTTACATGGATCGTCTCGACTATGTCTCGATGATGTGCAACGAGCATGGCTACGTGCTGGCAATTGAAAAGCTGCTGGGTATCGAGGCGCCGTTGCGGGCTCGCTATATCCGCACCATGTTCGACGAGATTACACGTATTCTCAACCACCTGATGTGGCTGGGAACCCATGCGCTCGATGTCGGCGCGATGACTGTGTTTCTCTACGCCTTCCGCGAGCGCGAAGACCTCATGGATGTCTACGAGGCGGTCTCCGGTGCGCGCATGCATGCTACCTACTACCGTCCAGGGGGCGTATATCGCGACCTTCCCGACGAGATGCCGCGCTATACGGCCAATCGCTGGACCAGCGAGAAGACAGTCGAGCGCCGCAATGCCGGCCGTGATGGCTCGCTGCTCGATTTTATCGAGGATTTCACTAATCGTTTTCCCGGCTATATCGATGAGTATGAGACGCTGCTGACGGATAACCGTATCTGGAAACAGCGCACCGTTGGCATCGGTGTGGTTTCACCGCATCGCGCCAAAAACCTGGGCTTTACCGGGCCGATGCTGCGTGGCTCGGGCGTCGAGTGGGACCTGCGTAAGAAACAGCCCTATGCGGCCTATGAACAGGTCGATTTTGATATTCCCGTCGGCGTGAACGGCGACTGCTACGACCGTTACCTGGTGCGCGTCGAGGAGATGCGTCAATCCAACCATATTATCAAACAGTGTATCGAGTGGCTGCGCAACAACGCCGGTCCTGTGATGCTGGGTGATCACAAGATTACACCGCCTGCGCGCGCAGATATGAAAGATGACATGGAAGCGCTGATCCATCACTTCAAATTGTTCACCGAAGGCTATTGCGTACCGCCGGGCGAGGCCTATGCAGCAGTTGAGGCGCCAAAGGGTGAGTTTGGCTGCTATATCATGTCGGACGGCGCCAACAAGCCCTACCGGCTAAAAGTGCGCGCCCCGGGATTTGCACATCTTGCAGCGATGGAAGAGATGTCAAAGGGCCACATGCTTGCCGATGTGGTTGCCATTATCGGCACCATGGATATCGTCTTCGGGGAGATCGACCGATGAGCATGCAGGTGGATAAATCAACACTCTTCCCCTCTGATGTGTGTGCTGAGATCGATAAGTGGATTGCTAAATATCCCGCCGAATGGAAACAGTCGGCTTCGATGCCGGCGCTGCGCATCGTGCAGGATCATAACGATGGCTATCTGACAACCGAGTTGATGGACAAGGTGGCAGCCTATCTGGATATGGCACCTATCGCTGTCTACGAAGTTGCGACCTTCTACTCCATGTATGAGCACAGCAGGGTCGGCAAACATAAACTCTGCGTCTGTACCAATATCTCCTGCATGATCAACGGCAGCGACAAGATTGTCGATCACCTCGATGAGAAGCTTGGCATCAAGTTTGGCGAAGTCACCGATGACGGTAAATTCAGTCTCAAGGAGGTTGAGTGCCTGGGCGCCTGCGGCGGAGCACCGATGATGCAGATCGGTGAGAAGTATTTTGAAAACCTGACGCCTGAATTGATCGATTCGATTCTCAAGGAGCTGGATTGATGGCTAACGAAGTCTGTTTTCGCACCCTGGAGAGCGCCGCCCCGTGGACACTCGATGAGTACCGCAAGGCCGGCGGCTATGAGATGCTGACAAAGATCTTCAAGGAGCAGACTCCGCCTGATGAGATTATCGAGCAGGTCAAGGTCTCCGGTCTGCGCGGCCGCGGCGGCGCAGGTTTTCCGACGGGATTGAAGTGGAGCTTCATCAACCGCACCGCTCCGGGCGATAAATATGTGGTGTGCAACTCCGATGAGGGCGAGCCGGGAACCTTTAAGGATCGTGATATCCTGCGCTACAATCCGCATCAGCTGATCGAAGGTATGATCATCTGCGGCTACGTGATTGGAGCCGCTGCCGGTTACAACTATATCCGCGGCGAATTCTGGGAACCCTACGAGCGTTTTGAAGAGGCACTTGAGGAGGCCCGCGCCGCAGGTCTGCTGGGTAACAATATTCTCGATTCAGGCTTTGATTTTGAGCTCCATTCACATCTCGGCGGCGGCGCCTATATCTGCGGCGAAGAGACCGCATTGCTGGAATCCATCGAAGGCAAAAAGGGACAGCCGCGTTTCAAGCCGCCATTTCCCGCCATGTTTGGCCTCTACGGCAAACCAACGGTGATCAACAACACAGAGACCCTTGCATCCATTCCGGTGATACTGTCGCAGGGAGGAGAGTGGTTCCGGGATCTCGGCGTCGAGAACAGCGGCGGCTCCAAGCTCTTCTCGATCTCCGGGAACGTCAACAAGCCGGGCAATTATGAAATACCGATGGGAACCCCGTTCAGTGAACTGCTCGAGCTTGCCGGCGGCATGCGTGACGGCCGTAAACTGAAGGCGGTGATTCCCGGCGGCTCGTCGGCGCCGGTTATTCCAGGCGAACAGATGATGCAGCTGAACATGGACTATGACAGCATCCAGAATGCGGGGTCGATGCTTGGTTCAGGCGCAGTCATCGTCATCGATGATACACATTGCATGGTGAAGATCCTCGAACGGCTCTCCTATTTTTATCATGAAGAGTCGTGCGGCCAATGCACTCCCTGCCGTGAAGGCACCGGCTGGATGTATCGCGTCGTGCGCCGCATCGAACATGGTCAGGGCAGAATGGAAGATCTCGAACTGCTCGATGATGTCGCGGCAAAGATTGCAGGCCGCACCATCTGTGCATTGGGTGACGCGGCAGCGGGGCCGGTAGCGAGTTTTGTCAAACACTTCCGCGAAGAGTTTGAATACCACATCAAGCACGGAAAGTGCATGGTGTAATTGAGCCTCTTGCAAAATTTCGTCATTCCGGCATGCTTTTAGCCGGAATGACGATGCGTAGTTATAGGATGCGCTGAGGAACGAAGCGCATCAACCGAAACTAAAACCGACAAAAAATGGCAGACAAAAAAACAATCACAATTGAGGTAGACGGCAGGCAGCTCGATGCCAGGCCGGGACAGATGCTCATCGAAGTTACCGATGCGGCAGGCGTTACTGTGCCGCGTTTCTGCTACCACAAGAATCTCTCTATCTCTGCAAATTGCCGCATGTGCCTGGTCGAGGTTGAAAATGCGCCGAAACCACTGCCGGCCTGTGCTACTCCATGCATGGATGGGATGAAGGTTTTTACCCGCTCTCCTCTGGCGCGTGAAGCTCAAAAAGGCACTATGGAGTTTCTGCTGATCAATCATCCGCTGGACTGCCCGATTTGCGACCAGGGCGGTGAGTGCGAACTCCAGGATGTCGCCGTCGGTTATGGCGCTGATGTTTCGCGTTACACAGAGGCCAAGCGCATCGTGGCGGATCCGGATCTCGGACCGCTGGTTGCGACCGATATGACCCGCTGTATTCACTGCACCCGCTGTGTGCGTTTTGGCGAAGAGATCGCCGGAGTGCGTGAAATGGGAGCTACCGGTCGCGGCGAACACATGAAAATCGGCACCTACGTGGCGCATGCCATGACCTCCGAGCTGTCGGGCAACATCATCGACCTCTGCCCGGTGGGGGCGTTGACCTCCAAACCGTTTCGTTTTCAGGCGCGCGCCTGGGAGATGACCCAGCAGTCGACTATTGCTCCGCATGACTCGGTGGGCTCCAATATCAATGTGCATTTGCGCAACAAAAGGGTCATGCGCGTCGTTCCTCAAGAGAGCGACGACATCAATGAGACCTGGCTGTCTGATCGTGACCGTTACAGCTATACCGCTTTGAATCATCAAGATCGTCTCACCACTCCGATGCTCAAGGATGGAGATCAATGGCGCGAAGCGAGCTGGGAGGAGGCGCTGAACAGAGCCGCTTCCTCGCTGGCTGCCGCTGGAGATGATGCTGATCAACTCGCTGCGCTGGTCTCTCCCTCTGCAACCCTGGAAGAGATGGCGCTGTCTGCAAAGCTGCTCAGAGGGTTGGGCAGCAGCAATATCGAATCACGCCTGCGCATGGCGGATTTCCGCTACACGGAATCGACTCCATGGCTGGGAATCACGCTGAATGAGCTGGAGAAGGCGGATGCCATCCTGTTGATCGGCAGCAATGTGCGCAAGGAGCAGCCGCTGATCAATCACCGCATCCGCAAGGCCGTGCTGGCCGGCGCAAAAGTGATGGCAGTCAATCCGGTCGACTTTGATTTCAACTATAAACTGGCGGAAACAGTCGTTGCGGCTCCGTCTCAGCTGGTGGAAGCGCTCGACAACCAGCAGATTTCAGAACAGCTGAAAACTGCGAATAGTGCAATCATCCTCATCGGCAATATTGCACGCAGTCACCCTGACTACTCGCTGCTTGCAGCAGCTGCCGCACGACTGGGTGAATCCACGGGCGCCAGGCTCGGCTTTCTGCCTGAAGCGGCAAACAGCGTAGGCGCATGGCTTGCCGGCGCAGTGAATACAACTGCGAAGGCTTCATTGCTGTCGCAGCCCGGGAAATCCTGGCTGCTGGTCGGCGTCGAACCTGAACATGACACTATCGAAGGTCAGAGTGCGGTAGAGAGGCTGGCTGAATCAGACCATGTCGTTGCGCTGACTGCGTGGCGCACACTGGCACTTGAGCAGGCCGCGACCGTGTTGCTGCCGATCGCCGCCTTCACGGAGACCTCCGGAACCCTGGTCAACTGCCAGGGGGATCGGCAGAGCTTCG
The DNA here is from genome assembly GCA_015767355.1 of Gammaproteobacteria bacterium. Lineage (GTDB taxonomy): Bacteria > Pseudomonadota > Gammaproteobacteria > Chromatiales > Chromatiaceae > Sva-25. The sequence goes on along the minus strand of JADWMH010000019.1, from coordinate 8,739 downwards.
CCGGAGTTGTTGCGCCTCCCGGTGAGGCGCGACCGGCATGGAAAGTGCTGCGCGTGCTGGGGAATCTGCTGGATCTGGATGGCTTTGACTATAGCAGCAGCGAACAGATCCGTGACGAGGTATTCGATGCATGTGACGACGCGCTGCCTGCCGTCACTGTCATTGCTGAAAACTGGATCGGTGAGACCGAAAAAAATCTGTCGCCAGGTGGTCTGGAAAGAGTTCCGACACTCTCCCCCTATGCCATGGATTCGCTCACGCGCCGCAGCGAGCCGCTGCAGCGCAGCAGTGACGGCGAGTGGTCAATTCACATCAATAGTGTGACTGCAAAGCAGGCAGGTCTCTCTGCCGGAGAGAGTGCTTTTCTGAAGCAGGGGGCAGGGCATATCGACTCCTCGGTAACCATCGATGAGCGCGTGCCGGACAACTGCGTGTGGTGTGCGTCAGGTGTTGTCGGCAGTGAAAATATTGGCGGCGCCTTTGGCGAAGTCACGCTGGAGAAGGTCTCATGAGCATGCTGATCGATTTCTGGAACTGGCTGCCGGTGATCATTCAGATCGTCATCAAGATCGTGGTAATCGTCCTGCCGCTGATGCTGATGGTTGCCTACTACACGCTGCTGGAACGCAAGGTGATCGGCTACATGCAGATACGCATCGGCCCGAACCGGGTTGGCTTCAAGGGTTCGCTGCAGCCGATTGCGGACGCCATGAAACTGATGTTCAAGGAGATCGTGCTGCCAACGAAGGCCAACAAGTTCTTGTTTCTGATTGCGCCGATGCTGACACTGGCTCCGGCGCTGGCCGCCTGGGCGGTATTTCCCTTCGATGAAACCCTGGTGCTGGCCGATGTCAATGCGGGTTTGCTGTATGTGCTGGCGCTGACTTCAATGGGGGTCTACGGCGTCATCATCGCCGGCTGGGCCACCAACTCGAAATATGCTTTTCTCGGCGCCATGCGTTCGGCGGCGCAGATTATCTCCTATGAGATTGCCATGGGCTTTGCGCTGGTTGCCGTGATCGTTGCAGCAGGAAGCCTCAATTTCGGCGACATCGTGCGCGCGCAGCAGGGGAGTGCGGCGCACTGGTTCTGGCTGCCGCTGTTCCCGCTTTTTATTGTCTATTTCATCGCCGGCGTCGCCGAGACCAACCGCGCCCCTTTTGATGTGGCCGAGGGTGAGTCGGAGATCGTCGCCGGTTTTCATGTTGAGTACTCCGGCATGGCGTTTGCTGCATTTTTTCTTGCAGAATACGCCAACATGATCCTCATTTCGGCATTGACCGCGTTGATGTTTCTCGGCGGCTGGTTGTCGCCTTTCGAAGGAACCTTCGCCGAGAGCTGGTTTGCCTGGGTTCCGGGATTCTTTTGGCTGTTGGCAAAAACATTTGTCTTCATGTTCATGCTGCTGTGGTTCCGGGCGACTTTTCCCCGTTATCGCTATGACCAGATCATGCGTCTCGGCTGGAAGGTGTTTATCCCGATTACCATCGTATGGATCCTGGTTGTCGCCTACGCAGTGGTGAATAAGATGCCCTGGTGGTTCAACACATGAAAACGGTAACCAATTACATCAAGAGCCTGTTTCTATTCGAACTGCTGAAAGGTATGCGGGTCACGGGACGTTACCTGTTCGCACCCAAATTTACGGTGCAGTATCCGGAAGAGCGTGCGCCGATGTCGCCGCGTTTTCGCGGCCTGCATGCGCAGCGGCGCTACCCCAACGGGGAGGAGCGCTGCATCGCCTGTAAACTCTGCGAAGCTGTGTGTCCCGCCTGTGCGATAACCATCGAGGCCGAGCCTCGCGAAGATGGATCGAGGCGCACCACCAAATATGAGATCGACCTGTTCAAATGCATCTTCTGCGGGTTTTGCGAGGAGTCCTGCCCGGTTGATGCCATCGTCGAAACCAGGGTTTACGAATACCACTTCGAGAGCCGCCAGGGCAGCGTCATCACCAAAGAGGAACTGCTTGCCAACGGCGATAAATTTGAACAGCAGATCGCCGCAGATCGTGCGGTACAGGCGAAATTCAGATGAGTGTGTGTTACAACAAACTGTCTGGAACTTCTCACAATAATAGAAGCCGGTTGTCGGTGGCAGCCGGCGAGCGCCACGCCAGGGTAATCAACGATGAGCTTTGAGAAATTCATCTTCTACATTTTTTCACTGGTGCTGATATTTGCCGCCACCATGGTGATTACACGCCGCAATCCGGTGCATGCGGTTCTGTTTCTGGTGCTGGCGTTTTTCAATGCGGCAGGCTTGTGGATGCTGCTCGAAGCCGAATTTCTGGCGCTGGTGCTGGTGCTTGTCTATGTCGGTGCGGTGATGGTGCTGTTCCTGTTTGTGGTGATGATGCTGGATGTGGATGTTGCGGAGATGCGCGCCGGCTTTATGAAGAACCTGCCGGTGGGGCTGTTGATTGGCGCTGCGATGATTATCGAATTGCTGATGGTCGTCGGGCCAAAATATTTTGGTCTGGACAAATTTGCGGCTCCAGTAAAACACGCTGCGGATTTCAGCAACACTGAAGCGCTGGGCATGCTGCTCTACACTGACTATCTCTACCCGTTTGAAATTGCAGCGGTGATACTGCTGGTGGCGATCATTGCCGCGATCAGCCTGACACTGCGCCGCAGGCCGGACAGAAAATATATCGATATCTCGAAACAGCTTGCTGCGAAAAAGGCGGATCGGCTGCGGGTGGTCAAAATGGAGTCGGAAAAGTGATTGCTTTATCGGATTATCTCATTGTTGGCGCGATCCTCTTCTCACTGAGTGTGGTTGGCATCTTCATCAATCGCAAGAGCGTCATCGTGCTGCTGATGTGCATCGAACTGATGCTGCTGGCGGTCAATATCAACTTTGTCGCCTTCTCCGCCTATCTCAATGATATGACGGGGCAGGTGTTTGTCTTTTTTATCCTGACCGTAGCGGCTGCCGAGGCGGCTATTGGTCTGGCGATCCTGGTGGTGCTGTTTCGAAATCGACGCACAATCAATGTTCAGGATCTGGATTTGCTGAAGGGTTGAGGCGATGCAAGCGATCTTACTGACACTCGTTCTGGCTCCACTTTTCGGTGCTGTTGTCGCCGGTTTGTGGCGCAACCAGGTGGGACGCTCCGGCGCGCACTGGGTGACCATCATCGGTGTCGGCATCTCCTTTGCACTCTCCCTGTATGTGTTGAAATTGTATGTTGTCGATGCGCAGCCAGTCTACAACGAGGCTGTCTATACCTGGATGGTGAGCGACGGTCTGCGATTCGAAATCGGTTTTCTGATCGACAACCTCACCGCGATGATGATGGCTGTGGTGACTTTCGTCTCACTCATGGTGCATATCTACACGGTTGGCTATATGCATGATGAAGATGGCTACGAACGCTTCTTCAGCTATATCGCGCTGTTTACCTTCTCGATGCTGATGCTGGTCTCGGCCAACAATTTTCTGCAGCTCTTTTTTGGCTGGGAAGCGGTCGGGCTGGTCTCCTACCTGCTGATCGGTTTCTACTTCAAGAAAGAGTCGGCCATCTTTGCCAATATGAAGGCTTTCCTGGTCAACCGGGTTGGCGACTTCGGCTTTATCCTCGGCATCGCTGCCATTGCCATGTACTTCAATAGTCTCGATTATGTCGAGGTGTTCAGCAAGGCGGGTTCCCTGGCGGATACGCAGATCCAGATCTGGGGCGATACCAGCTGGTCACTGATGACCGTCATCTGCGTACTGCTGTTCATCGGTGCCATGGGTAAATCAGCGCAGATGCCGCTGCATATCTGGCTGCCTGATTCGATGGAAGGCCCGACCCCGATTTCGGCGCTGATTCACGCTGCGACCATGGTAACGGCCGGTATCTTCATGGTCTCGAGGATGTCGCCGCTGTTCGAATTGAGCGAGACAGCGCTGAGTTTTGTGCTGATTGTTGGCGCTACCACGGCATTCTTCACCGGCCTGATTGGCATCGTGCAGAACGACATCAAGCGCGTCGTGGCTTACTCGACGCTGTCGCAGCTCGGCTACATGATCGCCGCGCTGGGCGCATCGGCCTATGCCGCCGGCCTGTTCCATCTGATGACACACGCCTTCTTCAAGGCGCTGCTGTTCCTTGCAGCCGGTTCCGTCATCATCGGTATGCACCATGATCAGGATATTCGCAACATGGGCGGCATCCGTAAATATATGAAGATCACCTGGATCACATCGTTGTTAGGCACGCTGGCGCTGATCGGCTTTCCCTTCTTTTCCGGGTTCTTCTCCAAGGACGCCATCATCGAGGCGGTTGGCCATGCGGACCGCTTCGGATCGCACTATGCCCACTGGCTGTTAGTCGCCGGCGTCTTCGTCACCGCTCTCTACAGCTTCCGTATGTACTTCCTGGTATTCCACGGCAAGGGGCCGCGTGACGAACACGCCAAGGCGCATCTGCACGAGTCGCCATGGGTGATTACCGTGCCGCTGGTGCTGCTGGCAATCCCCTCCGTCTTTATCGGTTGGTACACTATCGGCCCGATGCTGTTTGGTGACTTTTTCAAGGGTGTTCTCTATGTCGCGCCGCAGAATGATGTGCTGGCGCAGCTCGGAGAACATTTCCACGGTCCGCTCGCTTTCGTGATGCATGGCGTGCAGGGGTTGCCGTTCATCCTGGCCATGTCGGGTCTGCTGGTCGCATTCGTACTTTTCCTGCTGAAACCTAAATGGGCGTTCGACCTGCGTGTGCGATTTGACTGGCTGTATACCATTCTCGACAAGAAATACTGGATGGACGAAATCTTCCAAACGGTCTTCGCCAAAGGCAGCGTGCTGCTGGGTAAGGTTCTGTGGAAGGGCGGCGATCAGTTTCTGATCGACGGAGTTGCGGTCAACGGCTCGGCGCACAGTGTAGGAGTGCTCGCGAGTGCGATGCGCCGCCTGCAGAACGGACTGATCAACACCTATGCGATGGCGATGATTCTCGGCCTGCTGGGCCTGGTCGGCTGGTTTGTTTTTAAATAATCTAAGAAAAGGGTAGGGCATGAGTGCTGATTTGCCAATTCTGAGCATTGTTGTGTGGCTGCCGATCATCGGCGGTCTGCTGGTGCTCGGCAGTGGAGACAAGGCTCCCAATGTGTCACGTTGGCTGGCACTGTTTGTTGCGGTTGCTACTTTTCTGTTGAGTATTCCGCTGTGGACCGGGTTTGACAGCAGCACCGCTGCGATGCAGTTCGTGGAGAAAGCGGCCTGGATTCCGGCGTATCACATCAACTACCATCTCGGCATCGACGGCATCTCGATGCCGTTGATTTTGCTGACCACCTTTGTCACCATACTGGTGGTGATTGCAGGCTGGGAGGTGATCCAGTACAAGCCGGCCTCCTACATGGCGTCATTCCTGATCATGGAGGGCGTCATGGTCGGCGTCTTTGCTGCGCTGGATTCGATGCTCTTCTATGTCTTCTGGGAGGCGATGCTGCTGCCGATGTTTTTGATCATCGGCGTATGGGGCGGGCCGAACCGCGTCTATGCGACCATCAAGTTTTTTCTCTACACCTTCTTCGGCTCGGTGTTCATGCTGGTCGCATTGATCTATCTCTATTTCAAATCCGGCAGCATGGGGATCCTCGACTACCATACCCTGAAACTGGGGATCACTGAGCAGATCCTGATTTTCGCCGCCTTTTTTGTCGCTTTCGCGGTCAAGGTGCCGATGTTCCCTGTGCACACATGGCTGCCGGATGCGCACGTCGAAGCGCCGACCGGGGGCTCCGTGATCCTGGCGGCAATCATGTTGAAAATCGGCGGCTACGGCTTCCTGCGATTCAGCATGCCGATCACCCCGGACGCCAGTCATCAGCTGGATCTCTTCGTCATCACGCTGTCACTCATCGCGGTGGTCTATATCGGCTATGTGGCGCTGGTGCAGAGTGATATGAAAAAGCTCATCGCCTATTCATCGATCTCGCATATGGGTTTCGTGACCCTGGGATTTTTTATCGTCTTCATGATAGCCTCCAACGAGAACGCCGAGACAGGCGCTATTCTCGGTATGGAAGGCGGCATGGTGCAGATGATATCCCACGGCTTCATCTCTGCCGCGATGTTCCTGTGTGTCGGTGTGCTCTATGACCGCATGCACTCGCGTGAAATCAGCGACTACGGCGGTGTCGTCAATGTTATGCCCTGGTTCGCCGCGTTCATGGTGTTCTTTGCGATGTCCAACGCCGGGCTGCCTGGAACCTCCGGTTTCGTCGGTGAATTCATGGTGATCCTGGCCAGCTTCCGCGCCAATTTCTGGTTTGCCTTTCTGGCCGCGATCACGCTGGTCATTGGCGCCGCCTATACCTTGTGGATGGTCAAACGCGTGGTGTTCGGCGATGTCACCAAAGAGAGCGTGGCAGGTCTCACTGACATCAACGCGCGCGAGGCGCTGGTGCTGGGTTCACTGGCAATAATGGTTCTGCTGCTGGGACTGTGGCCGGCGCCGCTGATTGAAGTAATGGACGCCAGTATCAAGAATCTGGTTGAACATCTCGCTGTGACTAAACTGTAAGGCCGGGCTGATGGAATTTGACAACTCACAACTGATGACGATGCTGCCTGAGATCGTAATGCTGACTGGCGCTTTGCTGGTACTGCTGGTCGACCTCATGGTGCGTGACAGCGACCGCATGTGGCCCTATGCGCTGACCCTGGGTACGTTGCTGGCGGCATTTGCGGCGGCAGTCTCTGTTGGCGGAGGCAGCAGCGAAATCATCCTCGGTGGCAACTATGTGCGTGACGCCATGGGCGACAGCCTCAAGGGGGCGCTGCTGCTGATCGCAATCCCGTTGTTTATCTATGCGCGGGAAGGGCTGCGTAAAATGGATGAGTGGCGTACTGAATATTTGACGCTGGGTCTGTTTTCGATTCTCGGCATGATGATCATGATCTCCGCCAATGGCTTTATCGCGCTCTACCTGGGGCTGGAGCTGCTGACCCTCTCTCTCTATGCATTGGTCGCCTACTGCCGTGACTCCTCCAAAGGCGCAGAGGCGGCGATGAAGTACTTTGTGCTGGGGGCGCTTGCTTCTGGTTTGCTGCTGTATGGCATCTCCATGATCTACGGTGCCACCGGGAAGATCGATTTTCCCGGCATCATGCAGCAAATCGCTGCTGACAATACTGGTGATAATACGATCTTCGTCTTTGGCATGGTGTTTGTCGTGATCGGCATCGCCTTCAAATTTGGCGCTGTTCCCTTCCACATGTGGATGCCGGATGTCTACCAGGGCTCCTCGACGCCGGTGACCCTGCTGATTGGTTCACTGCCGAAGATTGCTGCCGTTGCCATTGCGCTGCGCGTGCTGGCCGGTGCGATGGAGAGCCTGCACCAGGATTGGTATATGATGCTGGTGATTCTCGCGATTCTCTCCATGGCGCTGGGAAATATCGTCGCGATAGCACAGCAGAACATCAAGCGCATGCTCGCCTATTCAACCATTTCCCACGTCGGCTTCATCTTTCTCGGCATTTTGTCAGGAACGGACGAGGGTTACCGGGCGGCGATGTTCTACGCGGTCGTCTATGCACTCATGGCTGTCGGCGCTTTCGGAATCCTGATTGCGCTGGACCGCAAAGGCGTCGTGGTCGATCAACTGCATCAACTCAAAGGGTTGAACGATCGTCACCCCTGGCTTGCGCTCACCATGCTGCTGATCATGTTCTCCATGGCCGGGGTGCCGCCGACGGTCGGTTTCTGGGCCAAACTGTTCGTCCTCGAGGCGGTGGTCTCTATCGACATGTGGTGGCTGGCTGTGATCGCAGTATTCTTCTCCATCATCGGCGCTTTCTACTACATCCGCGTCGTCAAGTTCATGTACTTCGACAAACCCATTGATGACGAGCCGGTCGTTGTCGGCGGTGCAGCTCAAACCATGCTGGCGGTCAACGGCTTGGCCGTACTGCTGTTCGGACTCTTTCCGGTGCTTGTTTTCGGCCTGATGAAGCTTTAAAGGCGATTTTTGCTTTTTTTATTTTTTCGGTTCAGAGATTCCTTGGTTTTTCTTGAAAAGCTTTTCAAAATCAGGATAACCAGACTCAGCAAGTCTGTTTTTCGGGATGAATGTTAAAGATGCAGAGTTAATACAATATCTCAGGCCTGCAGGCTTCGGCCCGTCATTAAAAATATGGCCTAAATGAGAATCTGCATGGAATGAACGAACCTCTGTAAATTCGAACCCGGATGACCAATCCGGTTTTTCTTTAATATGATTATCAACCAACGGGCGAGTGAAACTTGGCCAGCCTGTTCCGGATTGATATTTATCTTTAGAGCTGAACAGTGGCTCGCCGCTGACTATATCGACATAAATGCCCTCTTCTTTATTATCCCAATATGCGTTGTGGAGCGGTGTCTCTGTTCCTCCATATTGGGTTACCGTATATTGCTCATGGGTTAACTTTTTTCTGATTTCACTCTCTTTGGGCTTGGACCATGTACGTGTGGATTCTGCATTTACCTGAAATGATAAAAACACAGTAAACAGAAGTAGCAATCTAAAATACATGGTTTTCTAGAAGCGCTTGATGTAACCATGGCAATAGGGGGTTCCGCCATTTTTGCTGTAGTAGTCTTGATGGCGATCCTCAGCCCTCCAAAATGGCATTACTGCTTTTAATTGCGTTGCTATTTCCAATCCCTTGGCCTGCAGCAATTGTATGAGTTTTTCTGCGGTATCTTTTTCTGCATCATTGCCATAAAAAATAACAGAGGAGTATTGATCCCCT
>JADWMH010000308.1 GCA_015767355.1 Gammaproteobacteria bacterium | reverse complement strand
AGCCGTTCACTTCACGAGGAGACGCTGGAACAACTGGCCGGGGACTGAGCACAGGAGATTCAAGATGCGTTTTCGGTCGACGGCCGAGTATGGCGATCGGCAGGCCTGGCTCGCTGGCAGTTTAATGTTGGCCGGACTCGGCGGCGACCGCCTCGACCTCGCGCCAGACCCGTAGCAGATTTCCGCCCCACAGCTTCTCGATGTCGTCCTGGCTGTAGCCCCTGTGCAGCAGCTCCAGTGTCACGTTGATGGTTTCGCCGGCGTCGAACCAGTCGACAACGCCGCCGCCGCCGCCGAAGTCTGAGCTCAGCCCCACGTGATCGATGCCGATCAGGTCGACCGCATGATCCACGTGATCGATGAAATCACCGACGTCGGCGTAGCCGATCTCACGGAGACGCGCCATGATCTTGCCGCGCTCGTCGGCGGAGAGCGAGAGCGAACTGCTGAGCCGCTCCAGTTCGTACTCTTCCAGCACCTTGGCGGCCGCTTCCTCTTGCTCCGGCGTCAGGTCTTTGACGAATTCAGCCAGCGACAGCATTGTGAACCGTTACAGCAAAAAAAGGGCAATCGCGATTTTCATATCTTCATACATCCTCATCTCTCACTATATTTTCATACTTCTCGATGATTGCATCGCCCTTTTCCACGAGGCCTTCTGCAATCGGTTCAACCTGATGTTTGTCCAATATACTCTTCACTATTCTATTGGCTTCTGCGGGCATTTCTTTCTCGTCCATATTCACAAGATCGAGTTTTTCGGTCTCCCAGGAAGTGAGCTCACCGCGAAGATATTTGATGGTGTGCGGATGCGTCAGGAAGTCATGTCCATGCCCGACTTCTTCAACCGCATCCAGACCTACTCTTTCTTTGTCTATCTTCACATCGTGCAGATAATTCTTGGAGCAATCCCACATGTAGGAATCGATAATAAATTGCTCGAAAGAAACTCCTTTTGCAGAATCTACTGCCCCACAGCTCGTTATGAGATCCGAGCGACTCAACATCCCTACAAGCTGATTGACAGGCGATAATACGTCCTCAATTCCACCTTTTACATCTCGACCCCATCCAGCATCAGCCACAAGAGATGGCAACCTATATAGTTCTGCCATTTGTTTCAAACCGATGCTCAAAAAACACCTTTCAACTGCGCTCATATCCATGCTTCCTGTCATCAAGTTCATTGGCGCTGACTCGGAACAATAAATGTGGGGCGCACCAGGTGCCGCCATCTGCGAAATGACGATACTCCCGAGGTTTTCAGTGTTGATATTGACCATCATTCCCGCCACCGGAAGAGGAGCATTCAAGCCGCCTATCGACATGGACATGGAAGCAACCGGTATTCCGGCTTTTGCCAGCTCTACTTGTGCCTCAATAGAGCCTTTCTCATAGGTCAACGGTGCGATCGGGCATGCAATTACAGAAAAAAGAGGGCGCTTTTTCAGTTCCTCTTTTCCTCCTGCTATGAGAGCTGCAAGCTCAATCTGTACTTTTGCATCTTCAGCACTCTGCGCTGTCACTCCCTGAACATGTTTGGTGGTGTTCTGCATGGTCACCCACAATTCATGGGGACCATGGGCGAGAGGTGTTACATCATTTGCGGTTAATGCCGTCCACAGAAAATCAATAGAGTCGACAGCATCGCCAAGCCTGGTAAACGCAGCAAGGTCTTCTCTTGTAGAATTTCGATACTCTCCTGCCTCATAATCATTGACAAAAACCGCAAGTCCGGTGGTGGTCAACCATGGAAAAGTTTGAGTAGGAATATTCAGATCGTGTTCTGGATCTCTGGCGCAAAGCGAAAATTCATTTTGTACGCTTTCGAGAGCCTGATTTACCATTTTTTCAGGGATTTTGGCAACCATCGTATTGAAATCCACGCTCGCTCCGTTCTTTTTGAGGATTTCGAGCACTGATTTGC